>JBGMRO010000059.1:1969-11804 GCA_048061555.1 Thiohalomonadales bacterium
CGCACCTGGAGTAAACTTGATTAGTAAACCCTTAGTCCGCGTTACTTTGCGGACTACGAATTACGAGTCACGAATTACGAATTACGATTGCGCCTTCTTGACGAATTTTGTCAAGATCACAATTTGCTGACCATTTACTCGGCCTTCAATCTGTTCGGCGTTTTCGGGCACTAATGAAATCCCGCGCACTGCAGTGCCCCGTTTCGCAGTAAAATTGCCACCTTTTACATTTAGATCCTTGATAAGTGTTACCGTATCACCCACATTCAAAACAGTACCATAACTATCGAGGTGCTTAAGTGTTTCTTCGTTGTTAGTATTATCTGCAGATTTAGCCCAAGCTAGGGTCGCCTCGTCTAAGTACAGCATATCCAAAAGGTCGTTAGCCCAGGCTTCCCCATGCAGACGTGTCAACATTCGCCAGGCCATAACCTGCACCGCGGGAACCTGGCTCCACATGCTATCCTTAAGGCAATGCCAATGATGTATCTGCATATTTTCTAGATTATCGACTTGTACTTGGCAATTACCACATAGGTGTATACATTCATCTGGGTGTCCAGTGGAACTGGGAGGTATGACATAAATCCCCAAACCTTCTTTGGCCGCGCATAATTCACATTTCGATCCACTGCGTTCTTGCACTATTTTTTCTGTCTGCATTTTTTCTCCAACATTAATTTTATCCATTATATCGGTATTTCTACGTTCTTATAGCCCGTAGCCAGTACGAATTGCAAATACGGATTTAAACGGGTAATAACATAGTCAATTATTGCCCCTCCTCGGATCAGTTCGACACGAATTAATCGCGATATAAAAGTAATTTGGGTGTAGAATTGTCTTAAAGTAGTCAACCTAGCGAGAATTTAACCTAACACATCAGTTGAATCGTAGCGAGAGCGACTATAGTGCTGAAGATAAAAGGCTTTTCGGAATATTTTTGGCGAAATCGTATCACCCATACGGTGAGTTAAAAATATTTCGGAAAGCTTTTTAGATTCTGTGCTATAGGCGTTCGCAGTAGGTTCAACTGGTGTGTTAGGTTAAACCAGACTTCGCCTAAAACTATGCACTTGAGTACCGACATGCTTGGGTCCAAGCTTTTTATGGATCACCTATAAACATAATGAACCTGATTAAATATTCACTAAACTTATTGATTATACTGCACTTTATTAGCGCCGCCCGCGCAGATCTGATTTTTTCTGCACCACCACGGGAGACAGTGCAACAAGGTCTTAGCCTTTATGAACCCCTGGTCAACGCAATTTCCAGCATTGTCCATCAAAAGGTTACCTATGAGCCACCCTCAAATTGGTTCGAGTACGGTATAAAGATGCGCAGCGGTGCCTACGACATCGTATTTGACGGACCACATTTTGCTGCCTGGCGTATAAAACGCTTGCAACATACCCCCATAGTCGCCCTACCCGGTGAGCTAAGATTTGTCCTATTCACAAATAAAGACAATAAGCTCATCAACAATCTTAGCGATCTATCCGAAAATATTCTCTGTGGAATCCGTTTACCCAATCTCGGCACGAGTCTGATTATGTCGGAATATTCAAACCCCGATAAACAACCTATGTTATATGAAGTTAGCGGTGATACTTTACGTAACATCTATGCGAATTTTAATGAAGGTGTTTGTCACGCAGCGGTTATGCAGGATCAGGCATATTTTGACATGACTCGTAACAATACATCGTCTTACAAGGTATTATTTACGACCGTAGCACTCCCCCATCAGACCATCACGATTAGCCCGAACGTAAAAAAATATGCCGATGAGCTCAGTAGATTTCTGACCTCATCTGCTGGTGCACGCACAGCGGCGAAGTTACTGCGTCGGTACAGCAGAGATAATCCCAAATTCATCAATACTGATATCGGATTATATTTTGGTATGGATAGAATTCTTAAAGGTGTGGTATCGGGTTGGTAACTAGTGTCGGTCTAAAAGCGGTATAAAATCTATACCAATAACTGCGTCTTGAGATAACTATCAAGTGAGTTCAGAATTTCTAAATCGGTATTATCGCTATTTTGATCCTCCTTTAATTCTTGGATAATCAAGTTAAAGCTATCTACCGTAAAGGGCACTTCGCCTTCTCGTCCGTGGAGTCGATCGATGCGAAATCGGTTCCAATCATCTTTTTGTTGCGGTGACAATGTGCCCGGATAATTTCTGGCTCGATAACGGAAAATCAGTTCCGGGATACGTTTGTCATCAAAGGGCATATCATAGACTACGGTATCACTGTAACTTGCAGTTCTTATTGTCTCTAATTTGACTTTATCACTATTCGAAAAAAAACCGCCATAGAGGCTTTCGTCTACGTCCTGATTGGGAAATTCTGGCCTATCAAAAAATACCGCACGTAGTTTTTCAGCGATCGAGGGATTACTCAAGAGAAATTCTCGTCTTTGTGCACATCGTTTTAAATTGATATCATAACGAACACAAATATCATCACTTAATGTATTGATTGGTGCAATGATGGGGCATTTATTGTAATGAATAGTCTTGATAGGAATCCGAGCTACCCCCGCTGGCAGATCATCTTGCGCTGTGTATATTCTATGTTTAATTTCTTCTGGACTCAGACTCAAAAGCGCTTCACAGTCATAACTCAGATCAATAACGATGACACCATTCTTATTGATCGGATGTTTTAACAACGGCATAATCACCGCCATACAGCCCCTCACCGATTTATACATACCAGATATGTGTACCAACAGAGGTCGCTCATTTAGACGCATCAACTTGGCCACCGACTGTTTATCTCGATTTGTAAATACGAAATCATACAAGCGTGGTTGCTGTTGTTTTACCAATTTTGCCATGGCTATAGTGGCGTGCACATCTGATAACGCATCATGGGCATGCTCGTGCTCTAGCCCGTTTGCCCTAGTCAGGTCTTCCAGGCGAAAACTTGGAATGCCTTCGTCCTTGTCTGGCCATTGGATACCCTCAGGTCGTAAGCTACGTGTCGCTCGTACCAAGTCAACGATATCCCAACGTGAGTTACCGTTTCGCCATTCTCTTTCGTACGGGTCGTGTAGATTGCGATAAAATGCGTAGCGCATAAATTCATCGTCAAAACGCAGATTATTGTAACCTACGACACAGGTCTTTGGTTTGATAAACTGCTCTAGAATTTTGTCGATAAAGACGGGTTCGGGCACACCCTTTTCTTGGGCGATTTGTGGTGTAATTCCTGTGATCAGACATGAACGTGGGTCCGGTAAAAAATCCAGACTCGGTTTACAGTATAGTACCAAGGGCTGATCGATAATCTCCAGATCGAGATTGGTTCTAACACCAGCAAATTGTGCAATACGTTGGTATTTGTGATTTATACCAAAGGTCTCTAAATCGTACCAATAAAGGCTTGGGTCACTAGGCATATTATTATTCTTCCTGCGTGACTACGGTTATTTTAATATAGCGATAGTTATGGAACTGGACATTAATCGACACATTTACGTGTCACGCATGTCTATCGCCAAATACTACCGCGATATAAACCAGATTGGTAGCCTTAGCGACGACCTTGTGCTGTAAAGTAATAACGAACGACTGTAATTCCCAATAATAACAATAACATACCAAATATACCACCAGCGCTGGATGAGGTGTCAGCAGAGCCTGTATTTCCTACTCCACCCGGTTCAGTTCCCCCGGTAGCTGGCGGCGGGGGCGTAGTTCCAGCGTCTGCCGCTGTATTGAAATAGGCGACGGTGCCTTGATTGTAATTGTAATTCGTGTTTCGGGCGAACACCTTGTATCCATAGGATGTTTCCGGCGACAATCCGTTATCTTTGAATGAAGTCTCGTTACCACGATACACAACGATAGATGCGGGATCGTTACCGATACTGGTACCGACCGGGTAGTGGATAAAGTTAGTCAAAGTCTGGTTCATGAGCGATGCCTGATTTGGCAATTCCTTGCGAACAATCACAACCTCACTAATCGTGGTCCCAGCCATATCAGCCCAGGATAACGTCAGGTTTGTGGTATCTACTGGCACCGCTTGAATACCGGAGACAAGTTCAGGCACAGCAATTAGAGTTTTATCCACGATGGCGATGTCGGCGCACGAGTAATAAGGTCTTATGCGGGCATCAGTGGTAGGATCATAGTTAGCTTCTGTAGGGCTGGGCATAAACATAGTTTGGCGCATTCTAATGGTACAGTTTTCACATCTAGTGCCCGTTAGTGAAGGTAGCGTAAATTGCACGGATTGGGTTAGATATGAAGTATTGTCATTGACGATGACTTGTACCGGATTAAAATTATTATTTTTTTCGGAAAAATCAAATATAAAGTGGCCCGGGTGGTCAATTGTTTCCTTCCACGTCAGTGTAACCACCTTGTTTTGATTCAAATCTAATATTGTTTTTATATTGGTTTTAGTTGATGTCACCCTACTAATATCACCACAAGGGTCTTTTATTGGTCGAAAATCTTTGATTGCCGGAGAATTATAACGTGGTGGCACTTTACTATTCATGGTGAGTTGTGCGTGAGAATAAACAACAGAACTCAATAAAAACAATGAAAAAAATGTGACTATTCTGATTGCTACGCAATCTCTGGAACTACGAAAAATAGTTGGCATAAAAACGTCTCTTATGAAAAAAGCAGATAACCGAGGCACTGAGAATACCGCTAAGGAGATTAACTTGAGGTATTCTTAACGTAACGCGAACCGTCACCTGTGTCAATAGAATTAACATAACTAATGACCATCGACAAACGGTCTATTTCTCCAATATCTCAGGTGAGACCACAGAGATACTGCCAACTTTTGCCATGTCTGCGGGTTCTGTAGTAAATTCTGTGGAAGATCAATATGTTTCCTATATTTATGAATCATTAAAATATGTAAGAAAATAACTGTGCGAGAACAACCTTTCAAAGCAACCGGATCTGTTTAGGAACATGAAAAACGACATCTATCTTAATATATTAAAATTTACCCTTAAAAGAGGTCATAATGGTTTATCTTACAAAGAGTTTAAAGACGAATTCGGCGATAACAAAGAAGCGATATTTCTTAGTGCGATCAATAATTCTAGTTTTGTTTTGAAATCCGCTAATCGAAAAGAATCCGATAAACTCGAGTCCTACTTTCTATTATCTTTTGAAGGTAATATGAGGCTTTTTGATTACCTTGAGCGAAAAACTGCACGGAAATCAATTCTAAACGCGACTCGTTTTGCGATGGCGGCACTGCTAGTATCAATTTTATCAACGACAGTCTCCATATACTATTCAAACCAACTGATCAATACGCCATCCCAGCTAATACAATCCCAAGTTACGACCTTAGATGGCAGTGCGACCCGACACGTTGTCGAGCATATTAACGATAAGCAAAATATTATTCACTCGGAATTAAAAATAATCTCTTCTGAATTGAAAATTATTGGTGGGGCCCTCGAGAAATTATACAAACATAATCAAACTTATCCGCGCGGATCAAATTAGGTGTATAACTATTGGAGAAATTAGAGTGCCTTTAGAAACGGTGATAAGTTTTTTTCTGATAACAGCAATTGCTACCGCAATACCTGGACCAACAATGTTATTTATAGCATCTTGCGGTCTTACCCACGATAACAAAGCTTATCTTGGCGCAGCAGCTGGAGTATTAGTGGCCGATTCCATATATTTTATTCTCACGGTCAGCGGCTTAGGTGCAATTCTTATCACGTCGCATGAGCTATTTTTAGCATTAAAGTGGCTCGGTGTCGCCTACTTAATATATTTAGGACTGAAACTTATAGTTGCCAATTATAAAGTTGACATAAAACTAAACTCACTATCGTCCCACGAAAATATTTTTCGCGATACGTTCATGAAAGGGTTTTTTGTTCATATAGCCAATCCTAAAACAATACTATTTTTTAGTGCGTTGTTACCTCAATTCATAGACACCCAGAAACCGTTAATGATTCAATTTGTAATCATAGGAAGCGTCCTCGTTTTCACACAAGCGGGTGTATCGATTATATATGGCGCATTAGCTAATCGTCTGCGAGTATCGCTCAATAATTCTTACCTAGGATTAAAACCAAATATTATTGCAGGTTTCCTAATTGTCTTGGCGGGACTATGTCTTGCTACCCTTCGGCGTGCATAAAATGAGTTTACTTAAATATATTTAACATATCACCCACAAAACTAAAGTCGGTTTCATAAGTTATTAATGATGAGTTTTTTATCTTTTGCATCACTAATCGTTGGTATAAAGCAATATCGTGATGATGGATGTTTTCAGCACTCGGCTGCTTGTTTAGAAAATTTAGTGCGCGTAACATGCTATCCATACCAGTCAGTAATGCGTATTGTTTACCCTTCAACAACACAATTTCGGTTCCAAGATGCCAATAGACATCCAAACTTTTAATATCCGTGGGATCCAATGGTGGTAATAGTGGCACCATATCTTTTTCGGTTACCACGCGCAGTAGGCTCAAGTGGCGGTACATCTTTGCGCCACTCATATTCGTTACCTTCGGCTGACCAAAAGTAACTATTTTTTCGACATCATAGTTTGCCTTATCTAAAATCATCGCCAATATGACGGCTACGGCGCCACCTAGACTATGCCCGGTCGTACTGATGGAATAATCGGCCCGTAATTTTGTTTTTAATTCGGAATATACGGCCAATGCAGATTGCGCGAAACCGTCGTGCAATCGAATACCAAGCGGGTTATTATCTGTTAATTGCAGGGCTAAATCGACCAGAGCATTTTCCACATTTGCGGTGCCGCGAATAGCGATAAGTTGTGTTTTACTTTTGGTGTTAGTGGCCAATAAATAACGGATTTTAAGACCGTCAATTTGACCAAAGCTTGTTAAGGTATACGCATTCTGCTGACTCACATCTTGCATGGTATTCTTGTCACCGTATATCGCACTGGAGAATTCTGCATATTGCGCCAGCATGGCAAACATACCCTGCGGTGTCGTGGTTACGTCGGCCTGTTTTACTTCGGCATGTACGCTGAACAATGGATATACAAGGCTCAAAGCGATAAGGATGCTACTGCATAGTTTATATAAAGATCTGGTCATGTTAAGGAATAACAATATGGATGGAAACGCCAGTATATACCTAAATCTCAAACGCTTTGGCTATAGATCAAAAAATACCACAATTACGCTTATTATTGACGAATTTTTTACAATATTGAAAGATTAAGATGAGGTTGCCGTCGCCATCATCCTTCACGATGGCGAGGACATAAAAAAAGCCCCCGAATGGGGGCCTTTTATGATGGACTAACGTCAGACTATAAAATTGGGATTATTAGTAAAGCGACAATATTAAGAATCTTGATCAACGGATTAATTGCCGGACCTGCGGTATCCTTATAGGGGTCGCCCACAGTATCCCCAGTAACCGCGGCCTTATGTGCTTCAGAGCCCTTGCCGCCGTGGTTATCGTCTTCGATGTACTTTTTAGCATTGTCCCAGGCACCACCACCCGTCGTCATCGAGATAGCCAGGAATAAACCCGTCACAATAGACCCAACTAACATGCCACCTAAGGCTTGCGGGCCTAAAAATACACCCACCAGGATAGGTGTCGCGATGGGTAATAATGAGGGTAGGATCATTTCTTTAATGGCTGATTTGGTCAGCATATCCACTGCCTTGGAATAGTCAGGTTTGGCCGTACCTTCCATAATACCGCTGATTTCCTTAAACTGTCGGCGTACCTCGATCACGACCGAGCTCGCAGCGCGTCCGACGGCCTCCATAGCCATGGCGCCGAACAAGTACGGTATCAAACCACCAATAAATAGGCCGATTATGACCATATGATTGGATAGGTCGAACGTCAGTTTTTCACCGAGATGGGCATTTAATTCATGCGTAAAATCTGCGAAAAGAACCAATGCCGCTAAACCCGCCGAACCTATCGCATATCCCTTGGTTACGGCCTTGGTGGTATTACCAACGGCGTCTAGCGCATCTGTAGTTTCCCGTACACTGGCATCCAATTGTGCCATCTCAGCCAAACCACCCGCATTGTCGGTGATAGGACCATAGGCATCCAGGGCCACGATGATCCCCGCCATCGATAACATAGAGGTCGCGGCGATAGCGATACCGTAGAGTCCGGCCGCGTAATAGGATACCCAAATACCTGCGCAGACCACTAATACGGGGGCCATTGTAGATCGCATAGACAATGCCAGCCCCGCGATAACGTTGGTACCGTGACCTGTTGTCGATGCCTTGGCTAAGCCACGAACAGGGCCATATTCAGTCGCGGTATAATACTCGGTAATGACGACTAAGAAGGCAGTCACGACCAATCCTACCATGGAAGCGCTATAGAGCTGCGCTACGCTATAAGTACCATTGTCGCCCATTAACCATTCAGTGGCTGGATAAAATGCCACCACTGAAACTATGGCAGAAACCGTAAGGCCACGATACAGGGCAGGCATAATCTTGCCACCCTCTTTAACCGAGACAAAAAATGTCCCCAGTATCGAACCGAGAATCGATATACCGCCTAGCAAAAGAGGATACACTTGCGCATTCGTACCGGCTTCACCGCTGAATAATAGGGTGCCCAGAATCATGGTCGCAATAATAGTCACTGCATAGGTCTCAAATAGATCTGCCGCCATGCCTGCACAATCCCCAACATTGTCTCCAACATTATCCGCTATCACTGCAGGGTTACGAGGATCATCTTCGGGAATGCCCGCTTCAACTTTACCGACAAGGTCGGCACCCACGTCGGCGCCCTTAGTAAAAATTCCACCACCGAGTCGGGCGAATATGGAGATCAACGATCCACCAAAGGCAAAACCTATTAAGGGAGACAAGCTCACTGCAGTACCGGCGGGTGTCATTTGCATCAAGAAAATATAAAAACCAGTAACGCCGGCCAAGCCTAAACCGACCACTAGCATACCGGTGATCGCACCGCCCTTGAAGGCGATTTGCAAAGCGGGATTCACACCGTCACGGGCTGCGTGAGTAGTCCGTGAATTGGCACGCACCGAGATGTTCATACCAATGTAACCCGAGGCACCCGATAACAGTGCCCCCACCAAGAATCCAATCGCCGTATAGCTATCCAGACCAAAATAAATCACTACAAACAATACCAAACCCACCACCGCAATGGCCATGTATTGACGCTTCAAAAAAGCGGCCGCTCCTTCTTGTACGGCCATGGCAATTTCTTGTACTTTCTCTTCACCTGCTGATTTCTTTAGAATCCACATGCTCGATATTACGCCATATACGATACCGGCTAATGCGCATGCTAATACGATGATTAAAATCGTGCTCACGTTACACTCCTTCGATTAAATTTTGGTTGCCCAAAGTCTATGCTTATCGTTGCTAGAGTGAATCACCGCAGTTTTTATGTAGCCATGTTTTTAATTAATGCTATAAATGCATTCGTTTACCTATAATATAATTATATGAGTTGTGCGTATTTATTTTAGGAATTCGGTTGAAATCGCTAAGAGTACGACGTAATAAGTCAATCTGTCGCCTATCACGGATTTTTTTATAGTTTATATTGATGAGCCCAAGGAAAATTGAATACGCTGGGAAGATCTATTCGGGAAATTTATTAAGGAGATGGGTAGTATTAAATAGCTCTATTGGAAAAACTCGAAAGTAGTCGAAAATCGGTGGGTGGGCATTCGCTAATTTATGCTGGCCGCACATAAAGCCAACAACGCACCCGGGAATAAACCTAATCCGAGTACCGCAAGGCCATTGGCGCTGAGTATAATCCGCATGTCCGCATAAGATGCGATGGGTGTAG
>JBGMRO010000060.1:0-9836 GCA_048061555.1 Thiohalomonadales bacterium
CAATATTATCTCAATACGGTATTTGGGTTTTAATACGGTAGATTCGTTCTGGTGGTTTCTGGTTCCCACGGTCCCCCGTGGGAATCCGTACCATTGTTAGTGGTGCCACTCCTGGTATGCATTCCCACGCGGGAGCGTGGGATCGAGGCGGTTTTCTACAGTTAAGGCTGGGCACTAATAGCATACAAGCCCGGCAGGTCTCCTGTTAGTGGTATGCTTTTAGTCGCCAGGCCGCTGGTCGCATCTATTATTAATAAATTACTTTCATTCTCAATGGTGATAAACGCATCGTTAGCCGGGTTGTATACTAGACTACTGTAGTTAGCCGTACCGATAGCCTGCGTACTAACAAAGGAGCCAGTGGCAGTGGGTAAATCGGTGATTTGCAATAATCTACGGGAATTGTTAGACAAGCCAAATAGCGAATTTGTGGTGGAATTCCACTCCAGATCGATCATCGAGATCTGTGCTTCTTCACTAAAAATGAAGGGGGTAATGCTGAGGCTTGCGGATAGATTAAACGTAGATAAATTGCGTATCGGGAAGTTATTGTCAGAGCTGTAGAATGTTAGTGACATCGGGTTAACGGCGAGTCCGCCGGAGGCGGCTATGTTGTTCTTCCCGAGTCCGTCGACGAATGTGGTATTACCATTACTGGGATCTATCGAATAAAGAATTCTACTGGTTGATGCATTTTGTAAATAGGTTGTCGCATTGCTTGGGCTATAGACAATTTGGCTGAAGTTCTTGGTGGGGGCGCCACGGCTGGTACCTGCTCCGGAGTTAGGGTCGATAGATATTAGATGACCTGAAGCCAGGTCAAACGAGTAAAGCGTGTTGGTGTTTTTGTCCATCGCGAGCACCCAGCGAGTTTCGAACCCCGTTTTCTTGAGCGTGTGCGTTACAAAGCCGGTAACTTTGTCGATATCGACGATATAAAAATCGCTATTGTCGAGCTGCGCGAGACCATACATATTTCCGGCGGCGTCTATACTGATACCGATAATACCCGAGAACGCAGCTAACCCATCCTTCGTGAAAGGTGTTGACGTGCCAAGTCTACCGGTGGTGAGATCAATCGTGGCAAGGCCGGCGCTAGTATTGGCATAGACCGTCGTACTGTTAACTTTGCCAGCAAGGTCAGTACTAATATCAATTGCGAAATCTAGGACGGCTCTTGATTGACTCGCCTGGAATACGGTTCCACGACCGGTTTTAGGATTGATAGTCGCGAATTTAAAGGCGTCGGCAGTGTATGCAAATAATTGTTTTCCGACTGGGCTGAGTGGATCAAATACCAAGCCGCCTATATCACCTAAATCAGTATAACCTACCAATTGGGATTGACCGGTGTTTTTGTCTATACGCAGTAGATTACCAGTATGGTTATTTATCATATAGAGTGCATTGCTGGCATCGTCATGGGCGATAGCCTTACTAAAAATTCTACCGATCGACATTACCGAGACGGTGGTCAGGTCGTTTTTAGCGGAATTGATATTCCTTGTAGAATCGACTGAAATATTGTCAGGAAAACGAAAAATTGTCTTGGAAGAATCGAAATACGCAAACTCATTAGTCATCAATTCGCTTAAGCGACGAGTTTCGCCTGTTCTGGATACGCTTGACAAGTTGTAAGGTGCATTTCTGGAGGCCATTATAAAGTCACCGGTTGAGCTTTTGTAAGCAATACGGCCACCCTGTAAATACGGGAGACGAAAACCTGGCATAGCAGCACCTGTTACAGGGTTAATTTCGATAAAGTCGCTGGTGCTATTTGACGCGCCATCTATGCCAAACAGTCTGCCGGACGCATCAAAGGTGATATCTGCTAAACGAGTTATTCCTGAGGGTGTACCTACGAGTGTATCCAGTGGTTGCGTACCTGAGGTCTTTATGGAATAGATATCTCCACCTCCAACGCCATAGATCTGATTGTTGCTCGGGTTCACGGCAAGGGAATGGATCGTATTAAAAAATTGGCCGAGTTTTTTGCTCAGACCCGAGATTGGATCGACCGTATACAGGTATCTGAGTGGGCCAGCGTTTACAACATATATCGTATCAGTATTGGTATTGACATCGGTGTAGCCTGCCAGGGAAGCAACACCACCTGGGTACGTATGTTCGACTATCTCTACTTCTACATACTTCGTGCCGGCCAGGTTGGTAATATCGACGCTCTTGATTGAAGAGCTAAAAGCGGCAATAAAATTGGTTCCATCAAAGCTAATGTTGGGGATATCGAAAGTGAATGCTTTAGTAGTGTCAATGTCGGTGGCGACGCCCGATTTAGGATCGATTGAATAAATACTGCGGCCATTTGATATACCGTGTAATTGATATGTACCTACCGCGGGTTCCGAAAAACCAATGCCCATGATAGGGCGTGCTGATCGGGTGCCCGTTACAATAATTGGGGTAGAAGCGACCCCTGTTGCAGTATTAATGGTTACCAGTCCACTGGGGCTAGCGCTGGTGATTCCATACAATATGCCGCCGCCGGGATCAAATGCCATGTCAATAATGTTGGTCCCGAAAAAACCGACATACGTAACAGCCCATGTTGTTGTATCGATGGTAAATAAGTCGCTGCGATTGGCTGCATAAATCGTATTGGGTCGTGCGGGGTCCATGGCCAATCCAGAAATGTTACCGGGAACATTGACTTGTGCTTCGACGGTGATCGCACCGGCGCTGTATTTAAAGATATATTTGCTTTTTTCATCCAGACCATAAATAGCACGGCTGTTTCGGTCAAAGACAATGGCGCGTAAATCTCTAAACGGAATCGATATACGGGTGATTTTTTGGCCACCGTAGGCGGGTAGGTTTATCTTCTGAAGGATTTTTTTGGGTGCAGTACCAACGGGCTGAAAATATAGAGTATTGTTTGTCAGGGTGAGAGGGTCGTAGGCAAATGCGAGTGTGATATCCGGGCCACCCCTAGCCTGAAATCCCCCTAAGCTTGTTGCTTGCGCGGTTTTCTTATCTATCGCCATGAGTTCAAGATAATCTGTGGCGTTCTGCACTGTAGGTACGGCGGCAATAATCCGATCCGTATTGGGGTCAAAGCTTAACGAAACCGGATTACTTAAGGTGGGTGTTGGTACGATCAAGCTGCTAGTTAAGGTGTTGATTGCAATACCTATACCCGTTGTCGTGACAGCGATGAGCTGATTAGAACTGGTTTGAATGGTGTAAAGTGTGCCGCCGCCAAGCACATCGATCGCTAGACCTCTAACGCCGTTGAAACCTATGTTCACCACTGCTGAGGTGCTTTTGCTTGTCATGTCATAGGAATAGAAATCACCGTTTGATTTTAGAATAAAAATAGTACGCGTAGAGGGGTCGAGAGCCATGCCCACAGAGTTTAGGAATTCCGGTCCGGTATACGCAAATACGCGTTTACTGGAGCTTATTGGATCAATCTCTACAATCTGGGTAAATTGTAATTTAGATCCAAATCCCACAACGGGTAATTCATTGATACCGTAAATAAGTTTATTAATATGATCATAACTAATTTGTTTGACCGCGGTAAAACCCGCCAAGCCTAAACCACTGCGTGCGGTGACATTTCCGGTCGCGGCATCGATTCCGACCAACATTCCGCTAGACAGACCGACAAGGTTTTGTGTTATCACGGTTGCGGTGTCGACATCGAGCGGCAAAGAGGCGACTAGCACTCCTGGGCTAGCACCGAGAATCGCCACCGGGGTTACTTCGAAGGTCAATTGCTTACCGGCATCGTTCGTGCTAACCATATAGTCTTGCTGGGTTGCGCCGGTGATTGCTCTGCCGTCCAAGCGCCATTGAAATAGGCTGGCGCCTTGCCCGTCACCGTCCACGTCATCAAAAGTGTAGTTACCGACCAATTGATCGTTTACCTTCGTGGTGGTGCCGGTGTAGCCGGTAATGTTGACAGCACTAACCACCGGCGCCGCGTTATTATTACCGGCGATTGTTATGTCTACCCGCTTAGCCAGACCTGGGCTTTTCCCGGTGCTGGCAACGGGTGTCACCTCAAAGCCAATCACCTGCCCTGCATCTATGGCCACCAGGGTATAAAATGAACTCGTACCATCGGTCAGTGCGGTGCGATTGCGATACCACTGTAATATCGACGCACCTTCATCGTCTCCGTCGTCGTCATTGAAGCGGTAAGAACCCGTTAGTGTCTTACCGATCGTTATCGGACCAAAGGCTGAGATGTTCATCTCGCTAATATAAGGCACGGTATTGGCGGGTTGGGCCGTTGGTTTTAGTGCGCCACTGGCCAGGTTCGAAGGGGGGCTTTCAGTACCGGCCACCGTAGCCGTAATACGATAATAATAGGTTTGATTGCTGTCCAGTATTGTATGCACGTAGGGTATATTGACATTATTGATGACCGTGCTGACGGCGCTCGCCTGCGTGCCCCAATACAAGGTATACGTGGTATCAGCGGGTGCATTGGCTGGCGCGAACCAACTCAGGGTGATTTGCTGGTCACCGCCCAGGGCACTTAGGCCGGTTGGCGCACCGGCGGTGGCCAGGCGGGGTGTGGCGGAGACGATGTCGGACGGTGGCGAGGCGACGCCGTCTGCATTTTTTGCCACTATTTGATAGTGATAATTGAGGTCATTGCTCAGGGCGGTGATGCGACCGTGTGTCATGATCGGCAAGACATCGTTTAGCACCTGGCCACTGCCCATAGGGTCGGCCGTAGCGGTACTCCAATGCAAGTCATAGCTCAGACCGGCCTGGCTGAACCAATTGATACTGTTTTGTTGATCACCCGCAGCGATACTCAGGCCAAGAGGTTTGGTCGGTACGGCGAGTTGCGGTGTTGCCTGCAGCGTGGCCGTTGGGGCGCTATTGCCACCCGGATTTTGCGCCAGTAGATAATAGTCGTAGGTTGAGCTATTGCCTAAACGCATGTGTACATAACCGGACTGTAGCCCTTGCACGAAGGACCAGGTCGGCTCGGTACTCAGGCGCCAGTAGAGTCGATAGCTGACTGCATTCGGCACTGCTTCCCAAGTGATCGTAACGGCGGCATCACCGGCGAGCGCAGCAAAGGTATTCGGCGTGGCGGGTGGGTCGACCTGTGGCAGGGCATCGATGACGGGTGATAAGGGGCCAAGGCCACCCGCATTGCTGGCCGCAATACGATAAAAAAGACGCTGGCCATTGCGTAAGTTGGTATGACGTAGACTCCGCGCATCGATACCGTTGGCGATTAGCCGCGCACTCGTCGCCGCGTTGATATCACTGCCGCTGGACCAGAAAATGACATAACTCGTTGCGTTGTCAACGCTCGCCCAATTCAAATCGACCTGAGTGCTGGAAGCCTGTGCCAATACATTCATGGGCATCGCTTGCGGTGCGGGTATTTGCGGGGTGGCGCTGACCTCGGCCGACAACACACTCTCACCGCCCGGGTTGCTGGCCGAGACCTTAAAGTAATAGGTGGTGCCATTGGCCTTTCTCTCTTCACCCTTTTTACCATCGCTAAAGATATAATCGGGTGATTGGCTAATGTTGGTAATAACCTGGGTAGGGCTGCGTCCATTGGCGGTACGCTTGGACCAATATAGGTTATAGCTTGGGCTACCCGTGGCATCGTTGGCGGGTGCAAAGTGTAAGGTGACTTGTGCGTCGCCCGGACGGGCCGACAGCTGGCTCGGCGCTGAGGGTATCGAAATCTGTGGTAAGGACCATACG
Source organism: Thiohalomonadales bacterium (assembly GCA_048061555.1). Lineage (GTDB taxonomy): Bacteria > Pseudomonadota > Gammaproteobacteria > SZUA-152 > SZUA-152 > JBGMRO01. Next base: position 5,710 of record JBGMRO010000060.1, read on the forward strand.
GCATTGGAGGCGGGCCCTTCACCCCCGCTGTTCAGCGCCGTGACTATAAAGTAATAACGCTGGCCATTGTCGAGTTTGGGCACGTCGACTTGCCAGCTATTGTCGTCTGCCCCTGGGGTTGGCGTGAAGGGCAACAGCTTGCCGTTACGCGCAGAGACGCCGGCCTGTGTGGCCCGATAAACCTGGTAAGCCGAGATTGCAGCCTCACTGGGGTCGATCGCTGTAGGTGCCGTAACGCCATCCCATTGCAAACGGACCTGGCCATTGCCGCCGGTAGCGAGCAAGCGAGTAGGTGCAAAAGGTCGGGCGACCCGCGGCGAGGCGGTCACTACCGGTGAGGGTTGGCTAGTCCGCGTGGCCGTCACCGATTGCAGCGAAATTGCATAGGTTTGGCCATTGACGAGACTTGTAAGTGTATGGGGTGAGACGACCTCTGTAGTGGTATTGCCATCGACCGTGAGACTATAACTATCTGCCCGATCGACCGGGTTCCAACGGATCGAGAGGCTTTGATCTGCGGTCAATATCGCCACCCCGCTAGGCACACCGGGCACAATGCGTTCAGGTCTTTCAGCATAGGTGAGTGCGCTCAAGTCGCTTTCACCGGCGTGATTGATGGCGCTCAAGCGATAATAATAATAGACATTGTTTTGCAGACCCATGTGCGTATACGGTGGTTTAATATTGCGCATCACGCCCTCGTTATTTGCGCTATCTACCACAATGGCCGTATCCAATTCAGTGGTGCCACGTCGCCAATACAGATTATACGCCAAGGCCGTCGGGTCGTTTTCCTGCCAGACGAGGGTCAATTGGCCATCGTCGGCGCGGATGTTGATCACGGCACTGCTATCTGTGGTAGCGGGCATGGCCGGTAGGTCGCCGGCGAGTTTGATTATGCCGCCGTCGGGTGTGGTGACATGGGCCAGATTCGATAAAGGACTAACACCGGCGCTATTACGGGCTTGTAGTCGGTAATAATAGTGTTGCTCGGCGACTTCGCTCAAGGGCGCATGGGTAAACGGGCTGTTGACCTGGCGGACGTAGGCACTCGCGGTGGTAACGTCGGAGCTGTTACTCCAGTACAGATCAAAGCCGTCGGCGTTGCTGTTATCGAGCCAAGTCAAGACAGCTTGGCCACGACTAGCGATCACGGTGGTAATCACCGGCGCCAACGCTAAGGCCGCCTGTGGTTTGCTCTGAAAGACTTCAGAATCTGTACTCTTACCGGCAGCGTTAGTCACTCGCAACAGATAACGATAGGTTTGGCCGTTTGTGAGGTTGTCATGCACAAAAGGATTCGTGGCGAGATTAAAGCGCCTAGGGCTGTCTGCAAGGGCGGTGCTTGCACCGCTGTCCCATAATAGTTGGTACTGGATGACCCCCGCGATGCCCGTGTCATAATTAATTGTGATGCGACCGTCTTCGGCCTTGAGGTCTAGGGCCGCAGGTTTGAGCGGTGCGGCCTCTTCGGGCAAGGCGGAGACTTCATCTGATAAACGGCTTTCAATCCCACCAGTATGCGAGGTGACTGCATAATAATAGGTGCTACCGTTACGCAATTCGTCATGCGTATAGAGCGGTTGCGTAGTCTGAATCGTAGCGCTGTCGCTACGGTTCAAGTCGGGGTTATTGGACCAATAGACGGTATAACGATCGGCATTGGCGACGCCGCCCCAGTTCAGGGTCACGCTACGGGCGCCTGCCTTGGCGATCAAACCTTGTGGGACTTTTTGACTGATTCCTGCGCCGGTGCCGTCGCTGTTATCACAGGCGGTGATAAAAAAAAGTGCCGATATCATCAAGCCTAGTGGTTTAGCGAGGTTCAAAAGAGATGAGTACGTAGTGAGTAGTCGATGGGTCATAGATTGATTCCGGCAATATGGGATTGTGTAAGTCAAGGGTAAAGCAGGGAGCATTGTTCGGAGAGGGGCTTATACCCATGTGCGACAAATAATAGCGTACGATAAATGGTAAGCTAAACTTCGGTTGAACTCGAACAGTGCTCAAGTACTGCGTGTATTATGCGTCGTCTATGCTAGCACAAACTAAAATGTGAGGGAGTATAAATTGGCGGTACTTGCCGCTGTGGAAATATTCACTATTGAGCATCGTTAGATTTTGCTAGTATGTCTATTAGATCTTGATACCCCATTAGCGATAAAAGAAAAATATATTTGAATAAAATATGAGTTAGCGACTTATTATCTGATTGCAGTATTTAGAGGTGGCATACGCGGTAGTAATCGAAGTTTTTAAGCGACATGGGGAGGGTAAATAATGTGTTAGCATTAACCTGGAACAGATCCTGGTATTAAAATTCCCATCTTAATATTGTCATTTGGCTACTCTCGAATCTTGCGTTAGCCAGATATCAATCTCCCAGATCCCACTGACTACAAATTTTAGGCGAATTTTCGTCTATCAGTAGTGAAAATATTTTTTATGTGTAGGAGTAAATTTGTATGCAGTATAGCGGTTCTAATCATAAGGCTTTCCTCAAATCGATTCCCGTCCAGCGTTTTTTATTGGCATCTGTCGGGGTAACTATGATTATGCTATTGCAGATGACTACGGCATACGCGACATTAACAAATGCCTCCGTCGGTACGGCGCAAGGAGTCGAACTGCCGATTGATCTCGTCGGGAATATTAGTGATATCGTTGAAATGCCGCCCGTTGTAACAGTGGCTTCACAGCCTTCCGGCACAAATACTGCCACGGCGACAATTTGTAGCACGAGTGGATTGTCCACCTGCATTACCTATAAACCAGCGGCCGATTTCGTCGGTGTTGATACCTTTACCTATGCCGTCGTCAATGATGCGGGTGTAACCGAAACGGCCACGGTTACCGTAAGCGTGGCCGGAGCAACAGACCCCAGCAGTGGTATTGCGCCCATCACCGAGGTAGAACAGACGCTCACCGTCGCCTGTGGTCTGGAGCCGCTCGATCCAGAAGCGCAAACCGCTTGCGATATTTTTAACTCGATACCGTTAGATTCTCCAGATGGGCGAATTATGTTGGAGGCGATTACGCCCGCAGAGGTCGCCGCGCAGTTGACCCTCGGCGATGCTATGGCGCAAGGCCAGCTCGGCAATATCGCTAAGTACCTTCGGGCACTACGTAAAGGTCAACGACTGGTATCTGTCGGAGGCCTCGCGATCTATCAAGACGGAGAGACACTCACCGGTGACATGCTGGCAGATTTGTTCAGCGGTGATTCTAGCGGTGGTGCCGCTAGTGCCGACAGTGGCAATAGTCGTTGGGGTTGGTTTATTAATGGTAACATTGGCGGCGGTAAGCAGGATGAAACCGACTACGAAAATGGTTTTGATTTCGATATGAATGGTGTCTCTAGCGGTGTTGATTATCGTTTTAGTAGTTCGGGTATAATTGGTGCGGCGATTGGTTATTCAAGCACGGCAATGGATTTGCTGTATGGGCAAGGCGGTACGGATGCGACGGGTTTGAGTTATATCGGCTATGGCAGTTTTTATCCCTCGCAGAATAGTTATGTGGATGTCATTTTAAGTGCCAATAACAATTCGTTTGAGTCACAAAGACGCATCGTTTTTGGTAGCAATGACGACGTTGCCTATAGTGAAAATGATAGCCTTGCATTCGCACTCAGTATCGCGGGAGGTTTCAATGTGATACAAGGTAGTAGTTTTACCGCGACAATCGATGGTAAGCTCGAAACTATTAAATCCACAATCGATGGTTATACCGAGACGGGAACCTCTGACTTCAATGTGACCATCGAAGACCGAGATAGCAGCCAATTCTCTACCGCGATCGGTTCCATCATGACCTATGCGATCAGCACCGCAAACGTCGTTTTTCTTCCGCAGTTGGATATATTCTGGGTGCATCAATTCGAGGAGGACGCCGATCTCATTGAAGGGGCCTACAATTTTTCTCGTGAAACAACGGCCTTTTCCTTTAACGCAAACGCCCCTGACACCGATTACTTCCGTCTAAATATTGGCCTATCTGCCGTGACCCTGGGTGGAAATACCGGGTACGTGCAACTCGGCTCGACTTTCTCTCGCGCCGACTATCAGAATTGGTTACTTGCACTAGGTTGGCGTCTAGAACTCTAAGATTAACGAGTCAGGGTTTGA
>JBGMRO010000060.1:9936-11795 GCA_048061555.1 Thiohalomonadales bacterium
AATTGAATTTTCGACGCTTGTTGCAGATGTGATAAAAGAAGAAATGCTAACCAGTGACCATCCAGAAACGAAGATATTGGAGAAATAGACCGTTTATGGATGGGCACTAACTACATCGCAGCAACGTTCTACATAGATGTCAGGTTTTTGTGCGGGTCACAATGTCGTGGCTCGGCTATTTGCTAAAAGGAGATCTCCATGAATATTAGCGAAACCATGACTAGCAATGTAGAAACCATAGATCCCTCTAAGACGATTCGTCAGGCCGGTCGTAAGATGTGCCAACGGGGTGTCGGTTCTTTACCGGTAATCGCGGACGATAAACTGATTGGTATGATCACCGATCGAGATATCAGTTGTTTTGCGGTAGCGATGGGGCGAGATCCAAATACCACGGAGGTACGTAAAGCGATGAGTAAAGACGTCGTGACGTGTTTTGATGATCAGGACATCAGTTATGCCGCGTTTCTCATGCAAGACAGAAATATCCGCCGCCTCGTCGTAATAAATAAAAATGAAAAAGTCGTTGGCATAATCTCTATAGAAGACCTGGCGCGTAGTTCCAATGAACTTGCAGGTTCGGTACTGCAGGCATATCGACGAGCGCACTAACCGTGTCAAATCGAATCGTCCAGATTACTTCAATGATTAGAAAAATTACTAGGAGAAGGGCCATGAGAGTACGAGACATTATGACGGCACAAGTCGCCACTGTTACACCCGATACAACGACAAAAGTCGCAGCCCGGATGATGCATGATCTACATATCGGTGCCTTGCCTGTAATGGAAGCCGATAAAGTGGCGGGAATCATAACAGATCGTGATATTTGCTGCCTAGTCGTGGTAAGCGGACACGATGCGGTTATGACTAAGGTAGCGGAGATTATGGAGAAAAATGTCAGTATTTGTTACGCAGACGACGATATTAACGCAGCGGCGGATCAAATGGCGGAGGAGCATATTCGACGTTTGGCTGTACTAGACAAACAAAAAAAACTAGTCGGCTTCCTGTCGGTCGATGATTTGGCAAGTAGTTCACATATACTGGCCAGCACAGTGTTAGAATCCTCCGCATTGAGTTATTGACTAGTTCCTAAATCCCAAGCTATGCGTACATGGTCATACGACGTAAGTCTAAGCGAAGTAAAGGTAAACCGTTAATACGTTTTCCTAACGCATCACCTGGGCCAAAAAAACGTGTAAGCTATTGATGTACCGACTGATTAAAAAAATTCGCTGCCAGCCTGACGTTGCCGCCATTCACGGCGCTACATCAGATAAGGTGGCTACGCAATTTGCAGAAAGCACTCTGCATTAAACTATTACACGCCTTTATTGCACCCAAGTGATTAACCTAAGAAATCCCTATTTGGCTGATTTTACTAGATAATCTACTGCTGCTTTCACTTCATCATCAGACAACGCCGCGTTGCCGCCTTTAGGTGGCATGGTACCTTTTTTCCCTTTGAAGCCACCGATGGCGTTTTTCTCTAACGTTGCGATGCCTTTTTCTATGCGAGGTGCCCAAGCTTTTTTGTCGGCAAATTTTGGTGCTCCCATGATCCCAGTGGCGTGACAGGTCTTACAGGTTTTTGTATAAACCGCTTTGCCATCCGCAGCGTACAGTGCTGGAGTGAATAGGAAACCAGCGACTAAAACAGAACACGCGGATAGTAATATTTTATATCTGTATTGCATTTATTTTGCTCCTTCTTGTTTAATAAGTTTCCACCCATGGTAGCGGGAAACAACGTCGTCGATTAGCGGCCGAATTCGCTAATCTTTTTTAGATTCGTTCAATTTCTCGACGACCTTATTAGGTGGAATAATATATTATAAATGTAAAATATAATAATA
>JBGMRO010000061.1:0-11791 GCA_048061555.1 Thiohalomonadales bacterium
GTGGCGGTACGTAATTAAGGAGTAGTGAACGGGTAACTTGTACAAATGGCGTCATTAAATCCGTAAAGTTGCGACGGTGTAACGTAGGTCACAGAATGGGGCAAGCTAGTGGTAATCTCTAGAATTTTCGGTTACGCTAAGCTTGTTATTGCACTTTGATTAGCACTTTTCAGAAGTACCCTACCAGTTTTCGACTGTACTGTACTGCAAAAAAAAATGCCAAGTACGATTTGCAAAATCTAAAAGTCGATATTATCGGCATTGTTTATATAAAATGAGGTTATACGAAAATGGTAACAGGTACTGTAAAATGGTTTAATGAAACCAAGGGTTTTGGCTTTATTGCACCAACTGATGGAAGTGAAGATGTCTTTGTGCATTTCTCGGCGATTAATTCTGAAGGCTTCCGTACCCTGGCAGAAGGACAAAAGGTCAGTTTTCAAGTAGAAAGTGGCCCTAAAGGCCCTCAAGCGTCACAAGTGACATTGGATAACTAAACTCAAAAATAACTAACTTAATTCTTGAGTTTAATAGTATGTAAAAAAAGCCCTGCAAAAATTGCAGGGCTTTTTTTTGTGCGAAATTTACGCACTCAGGGTTTTAAACGTGTGTGTCTGCCTTAGGAAAGGTAAGTTCGGGGATTTTATCAATAAACACTAGAATTCCCAGGTTTTTAGGCCGGTTTCATTACTTGCATTACTACCAGGATCACCTAGATTATATAGAGGAAGGTTGCAATTGCGGACGATCATCGACAAGTAAAGAATTTAGGGGGATAGCATGGCTGAATTATTGGAGAAAGGTCAAAAATTAATCCTGAGACCAGATGGCAGCTTACGTCATATGGCTGATTGGAGCATTGAGGTCGCTGAAGAGTTGGCCAAGCGAGAGGGTCTACAACTTAGTGAACAACATTGGTTTATCTTGAATATCATGCGCGACTACTATCGCCATTATAATATATCCCCGGTACGTAAGTTACTCTTGAAGGAGATTCGAGAAAAACTCGGCAACGATAAGGCCACAGAGGGCTATTTAAGCAAATTATTTCCAAGAGATGTGTTGAGGCAGGGTATTCGTATCGCGGGACTGCCGACACCCCTGTTGGATGTAGAGCTTGAACCGGTACAACATATTCAAGCGGCACCAACTGAGAAGAAACACTTTGTTGATGAGTTTGAGTTCGAGGGTCGTGGCATTCGAGTCTATGCAAACGGTAATATTGTAGATTTAAGCCAGTGGAATGAGTCTATGGCGCATGTATTGGCGCAAAAAGAAGGCATTGTTCTCAGCAGTGAACACTTTGAAGTAATTGAATTTATACGTAATTTTTATTTTAAATATGGGATTGTGCCAATGGTAAAGCTACTGCGTAAGCACATGTTGCAGCAACTCGGGCAAGAAAAGAGCAGTCGAGAGTATCTGTATGGGCTATTTCCTGGCGGACCGGCTCGGCAAGGCTCTCGTATAGCGGGTCTACCCGAACCACAGGGTTGCATAGATCAATGAGCGCGCCTGACCGGTTATGTTAGATTGTACGTCTATATACGACAAACACCTGTAACTATTGCTGATTACACATAAATATTCGTCTCCCACGATGATGGTTTAATTTGAGTATTTTGTGCATAGCTCTGTATCTGCAAGTGCCGGGCGTGGGCAGAAGCTAATTTATAAGCGACGCACGGGCATTGAGGTGATAATTCTATTGTTTTCTGGGGTAATTATGGGGTAAGTTATTAAGCTGCAGTGGCCATAACCCTGAGGTAAGCATGTCTATCACGTCTGCGGTTCTAACAATTGTTGTTTCAACGCTATGTCTTTAATCCTATGCCCTTTAAATGCTATGTCCTTAACACCATGTCCTTGATAATGGAACAAAAACAGAGGGTCACTAAAAAAAAGGCTAGCCAGGCGGGTTTGGCGGCGTTTTTTGCGATCACACATGAATGGGGCATGACTAACAAGGAGCAAATAATCATCTTAGGCAATCCCGAGCCTGAATCGTTTTCGAGGTGGAAATCCGATAAAAAGGGCGTGCTCTCACAGGAAAATAAAGATCGTATTTTACAAATATTACGTATATATCGGGCACTTAATACCCTCTATTCAAAAACCAACATCAAAGTCTGGCTGCGACATATTAATAAAAATCCCTTATTTAATAATCGTTCCCCTATCGAGCATATGCTGACGGGGCGAATATCAGCAATCACCGATGTCAAAAACTATCTCGACTGGGTGCGTGAATAATTAATAGTTATCAATGGCTTGCAATTTATTATTGCCAATATTGGGCTTTTATAAATTTTTTACTCAGTGTCTTCGTCGTCGGCACGATCATAGCATGTGATGTTACAGAAAAATTGACACCTAGACCTAAAAGATTGAGTAGACAGTCTGTGTCTACTTAATATTCTTTTGCAGAATCGAATATTTTCATACGGTATTCTAATATTGTACCAGCCATCCTATTCATTCTATTCCATTTTCTAAAGCTATTTCAGTGTGTGTCGATATTAGTTTACACGCGCTCTCATAAAACTCGTTAACCCGGCAGCGCGAAACCAAAATACTATTTGGATACTGCTTAAATGACCGATCGATCCTTTCAAATTACCATTAGCGGAAAATTGCTAACAGGGTTTGGTCGTGCGCAAGTGATGCCGAATCTGGCCAAGGTATTCAAGATAAGTGAAGCCAAGGCGAAGGCGCTGCTAAATGGTCGCAAACATATATTAAAGAAAAATATTGATGCGCTAGTTGCCAAAAAGTATCAATCGGCGCTAATGAAAATTGGTGTGGACGTGAGTATTGAAGGCTCACCGCAGTATGACCAGGGGAAAACGCCGCCTCGTGTTGTTTCAAAAGCCGCCATAGGAAAACCTAGCATAACCAACACCGGTTTTAGCGACAAATCCAAGGCCGCTGATAGAGGCTCAGTGGTGGTAAAAAACATGTCCTCACATAAGCTAACGGCAGGCAGGACACTACTAGATTGTCCGAGTCAACCTGTTTCACTCACAAATACTGTAGCAAATACTGCGACCAGAAGCGCCTCCTCGCCGGCTAAGCAATCCAATGCTCCACTGGGATCGGCTGGAAATCATAAACTATCCCCGGAGGGTAACCAAGCCACGATACAATCGGCATTGGCAAAGTATCGTGCACAGATTGAAACTAAGCCGCTGTCTCCGTCAAAGCTGCAACCCAATGTGCCGTCAAAGTTACCCACCGCCGATACGGGGCGTAAGGTAGGATCAACACCGCGACAGTCCACGGCCCTCGAAGACCTGCAACGCCTGCTGGAAAAATCCAGAAATTCCAGGCAGGTAACGAAATCGACCACACTGAGTCCAGATCAAACACAAAAATTACCCAATAACTTGCAACCATCAAAAAATGCGGGAATTGCCTACGACAAAGATAAATTGGCAAAGTTATTGGAAAAAACGGCGCGACCACAAAAAGCCAAGGAATCAGATGTAGAATTGCCATCAAAGCCTTCGTTGACGGACACCGTACGACTTAATAGCCCCCCTTCGGTTTCGGCACACGCAAATTTAGCCGAACAAACAAAAATCTCTGCGCGGCTAAAAATTTCCCCGCGACCTAAGTCATCACCCGCAATAGGCCTGGCAATCGACTCGCAGACGGTACCAGATAAGCCTCCGCAGACAGCGGTGGCGTCCTTGGTACAGCCGATCAGCACAGATAAATCTGCACCTAAATTGGCGCCTCGACAAAAAGGCACTGGACAAAAAGAAAAATCGGATGCCCTGTTAGGGCGACTGGTGACAGACAAAGAAGAAGAATACACACCCTTTGAGCAACCTACATTACTCTCTTGCGCAATTTGCAGGCAAACCCAACATACCGCGTCACATTGTCTAAACTGCGGCTCGGAATTTGAGTCGGTACCTGATATAGCGATGACAGAAGATGACCTGGCTGCCACGTTTGGAGAAGGTGATTATGAAAACACATCATTAGAAAAAGTGCTCTGGCCGGGTGTCACGGTACTACTTTTTTTATATACCTTAATTTTTGTTTTTAATCTTCCGTTGATCACCTTTTGGGTTCCCGATGATACCTTCGATAACTTAATTGGGGTGGAACTTAAATCGGCGTGTGACGAGAAAGAAAAATGTTTGCAAGCAGTCTCTGAACAACTGGCTGGCTGTATCGAAAAATCGGGCATCTACAATTTTGACCCAAAGCTGTCTAAGAAATTAAACATGGGTACTTACTTGGATCGTATTTCTGTGTGTATTGTAGATGTTAATAATAACGCCTATTTCGGTTCCGGCGAACACACTCCTTTCAAGAATTTACAATAGCAGGAAAAGTATGCTCGATATATTAATATTGTTAGGCGCTTTAATCGTAATCTACATTGTTGCACACCGCATGGATAGATATCCGTGGCCCTGGCTGAGCCTGGTATTGATCCTTTTCATTATTATGTCAGCAATTGTGGTTTTACCGTATTATGCCAACGTCATAGTTGCTGGATTGATTGGTTTGGTATTGATGATAAAAATTGAATTCGGGTCACGGCGCGCTTCCGGGTCCCCAATCGAAAAGCGGCATTGACCTAGATATTTAAGATAATTTAATGAACCGTAGCAGCTTCGGCCGCGGCACTTAGATGTAGAATAGGGTGTAATGTCCTTTGTTGAACGAACTTTTAAATTTGCTAGGTGTATTAACCTAGAATAATCGGTTGAGCGCAAAAAAGACATGTAAGATATTGATGCATAGTGCTTTCGAAAAGTTGTGAAGTCACCTTATTGGTGATGAACAAACTTTTTCCTCCTTGTCACTAAGAATGCTAGGTGCATTAAGAGCTTGCGTGGACTTTTGTGATCCCAGTGATGTGTTAGGACTAACGTTAATCTGTTCAATTAAGTTCGTGAAACATCATAATTTTGTTTCACACTAACAACCCTAAATAGTGGATAAGCCTGTGGATATCTTTTTGAAATCTCGCTTTGACTCTATAATATGTGCGAGTTTGTTAGATTGTTCGTTACATATACAGCGGGGCTTTTTCTGACGGATCCACTCGGGTATTTCTATCTGCTTTAGATCGTGCCCCGTCCACAAACGCCGATATTGGGAAAATAGACCGTTTGAGTATGGGCGCTAGATAGACTTACCGCGTTCTAGCGACCTAGCCTTCTCCTTTTCTGCACGTTTTTCTACCCAGACCTCATAGATAAATCCAGCGCCGAACCGAAGATCTAAGGAAGTATCGTTATCCTGCCATTTATTGTGCTGTATCTTCAGACCAAAATAGGTTTCTTGGTAATTATCCGTTTTTGAGCCATATTGTTGTTTAAAATTTCGCAAGAGTTGCTGGTACTTTTTTGTAGATGCGGTGCTCTTTGGGTGTATTACATAAATCTTGTAGAGCTTCTTCTTAAAAAAGTAGTATTCGATACGCTTGTTTTTAGGGGTGGTTCTCAGATAGACATCGGGATTTTTCTCACTATGATCGGCATAGTTATACTGGCCGTGCTGAGAGGCTTTATGCACTGTATTTTGGTTCTTGAGCTCCGCGATGGACATCCCCCAAGATGCGCCGTGGTAGTGAGTAGGTAGTGCGGTCAAAAACAGTAATTGGGCGAACAAGACTGATGTACTCATCATGGCTGATATTCTTCCGTGGTATTTTTTAAAAGGGAGCGCCTACTAATATACAGATACTACCAGGATTATCCTGTCGGTATAAGTTCCAAAGGCATACTGAGTACGTAAGTATTGATATTAACTCAAGTTTCGCAGTTCAAGAGTTTAACAATGCGGATCATTGGTGGGTAAGCACAGCGCATCCACCAAATTGCTGAGTAATACGATATTAACGAGCCACTGAACTCCGAAACTTGAGCTATTAAAGTGCCGAGTAATCCATCAATTAAAATAATTAGCTCGACTAATTGTGCCTGTATTAGAATGGTACTCCTCTAGGCTGGCTGGGTAAGTCGGTTAATTATCATACAATTGTTGTTTTGGGATACATCCCATTCAAAGGACTGTAATCAGCATGGAATTGAGCAGAAAAAAAATACTAATTATTGGCGGTGGTGCAGCAGGCATCGCAGTTGCTACACGGCTACGTAGATTGCACGAGGCTGTGGAAGTTATATTATTTGAGTCAAGCGAAGAAATTGCATATGCCAATGCTGGAATTCCATATTTTCTGGGTGGCGTTATCAAAGATGAGGCCCGTTTACGCAGTTATTCACCCGCACAGCTATCAAGTTTACTTAATATAGACATTCGCACTCAAGAAGAAGTTTTTACGATAAGAAGAGCAACAAAGTCCGTCATCGTTAGAAAATTGTGCAGTGGCGAGGTCTATGAAGAGTCTTACCATAAGTTGGTGCTCGCCACCGGTAGTACTGCGAATAACCCTGATTTTGAACAGGTAGATGCAACGAATATTTTTACGCTACGTAATCGTGAAGAGGGTCTGGCGATAAAACATTTTTTAGCAAACAATGGTTGTAAACGTGCGCTAGTCGTTGGTGGAGGAATGGCAGGTTTGGAGGCCGTTGAAAATATTAATCGATTAGGCTTTACAGTGACGTTACTGGAAAAATCAGAACATATTCTTAACGACTGGGATCCTGAAATGTCCAGATTATTACAGCGTCGACTATGGGACCGAAAAATACGAGTTATTACGCTTGACAAGATTATGAAAGTCGAAGGACAAGACGTCATATTACAGAGTGGTAAAATATTAAAGGCTGACATTATCATTTTGGCCTTAGGCGTCACTCCGAATGGTATATTGGCAAATGAATGCGGTCTGAGTTTCGGTCCGATAGGAGGTGTAAGCGTTAATGGGGGATTGTTGACATCGGATGAGCATATCTACGCCCTCGGTGATGCGATAGAATTGCAAAGTCACCGATTCCCTATACGATCGGTTTTACAACCACTTGGATCGATCGTTAAACAAGCGGGTATCGTTGCAGATAACTTGTGTGGAAGGCACAATAGCTTTAATGTTCCACAATTAAATATGATACTTAAAGTTTTTGATTTGAGCATCGCGGTAGCCGGTGTTACAGAGACGCGATTAATAAAGGAAAATATTAATTATCAGAAATCCTATTCTGAGGCACAATCTTTAGCCGGTTATTATCCCAAGACTCGATCGATGATAATCAAGCTCCTCTTTAAACCGAATACGGGGACACTATTAGGCGCGCAGATCGTGGGAGGTAATGGTGTCGATAAACGTATCGATGTCATCGCCACCGCAATGCAAATGGAACTGCCGGCCGATCGACTCAAGGACTTGAACTTATGTTTTTCACCGCCATTTTCAAATGAGAGCGATCCGGTAAATGTCGCAGGCAGGGTCGCAGCTAATATGCTCGATGGCGCGTATAAGGTCTTGCATTGGGAAGAATTTGTAGATATTAACCTGGAAACCGTGACCATGATCGATGTTAGATCTTCTGATGAATTCAAATTGCGAACGGTGGTCGGCGCGATAAATATCCCGTTAGAAAATCTGCGTGATCGATGTGATGAGATTCCGCGAAATAAGTTGATCGTGGTATTCAGTTATTACGGCAAAAGAGGCTATTTCGCACACAATTTGCTGCGCCAACTGGGTTTTCCTGTGGTCTACAATATTAGTGGTGGTCTCACGATCTTTCAGTCCACGATACTATCACTGAGCAAGTCGTCACCAGAGCGTATCGAAATACACGAGGAAGCAGAAATTCCCGTAATGAGCGATGCGAACACGATTGTAGATAGGTCTAGCGTGGACAAACATATCCCTGATAACCATATTCCTGATAGCCATGTCCCTAATAACCGTGTTCCTAATAACCGTGTCCCTAATAACCATAGTGCGATGGTCCAGAATAATGAAGAAATCGATGTTGTGCTGGAAGTGGCTTTGTCACCAGAAATTGACAAGCTAGGAACAGAGACAACTGTAATTGAGAGTGACTCGCAGGGTACAGTTGAAGACCTAACTGATAGTGTCCCTGTCATGCATAGCCCAATATATTCAGAAGCATCTGATGCGGCCGACTTGGCGGAAATTGATTTAGATCTCGAGGCGATATCCAAAGACGGAATACCGGTGTTGGAGGTTGAGTATGAGTCTTTGGCTGAGAAGGTAGAAGAGGTTTTGCTTGAGGATGGTACAAGTTATCTACCGCAGGTACGAGCTGGTATAAATTATTCCGATGTTTCGGTATTAGAGGTCGATGCCGTTGGCCTAAATTGTCCAGGGCCCATTATGAAACTGGCGAAGACCATGAGCCAGGCGAATGAAGGCGACATCGTGCGTATCACCGCCACAGATACTAAATTCGGTGACGACTTAAAGATCTGGTGTGAAAAAAAGGGTCATCGATTATTGGAGTACAAGGACAATCCCACCAATATACTAGCCGTATTACTAAAGTGTTGATGCCCGCTGAAAAGCGAGGAAATATCGAACAGTCAAGGGCTTACCACTGAATAATGTTAACGGTCACGCACACCTCAATATTGTGTAAAAATCGCCGATATAAAACTATATATCTACTTATATCGCAATTGCTTATGGGCGAGGCAGTATCGATAAATTTTATCGGAAAAATGGCGTGATTGATCTATCGCAATAAAAGAAATTTCTGAATTAAATCAATCCTATCGGAGGAATTGTTTTTTAATAACGTTGACGAGTGACATAAGTTGGACAATAATTTGCTTATAAATGCTAAAACATTGCTAATTATTTCGCGTTTTTAGTTGTAAGATGTTAGATATTCAGGTCTCAGGGTTCGTAGTATAACTATTTTGCGTATAAATTTATCAAAATATAGGATGAACGTATCATGAAGTATCTATACTTGTTATTCCTGTTAATTCCAGTACCGCTAATCGCGGCTACTGCCGATGAGACTTGTACCGGGAAATTCAAAGAAAATGCGCGTCCGGCAGATTCAGAAATTCATCAAAAAGCGAATTTGTGTGGTGCGAATCTGAGCGGCTTAGACCTACGTGGTCGAAATCTTACTAATGCAAATCTTGCCGGCGCGGATTTAAGCGAGAGTATTTTGTATAGCGCAACACTAGACGGCGCCAATTTGCAAAATGCCGATCTGAGTGACGCGATATTGGTTGGGGCGCAATTGATCGGCGCAGATTTACGCGGCAGCCTGTTGACACACACCGACTTTCATTTTGCCAATTTAACGCGTGCCGATCTAAGTGGCAGCGACCTAAGTACTGCGCATCTTATCCGAGCACTATTTATAGAGGCCAATTTGCAAGGTGCAGATTTACACAACCAATTGCTCATGGGGACGGTATTTGATCGCGCGGATATGAGTGGCACACGCTTGACTAAGGCAAATATGGCATGGTCGAGTCTGGATGACAGTTTATTAGTCGAAGCGGAGATGTCAGAGGTTAATCTCAGTTATGCCTCGCTTACCAATGCAGATATACGTTTTGTAGACCTCTTTACCGCGAATTTAAACTATGCTGATTTAAGTAACGCGAGATTGGAAGGTGCGGATCTATCGGGTAGCAGTCTATACTCGAGTATACTACACGATGCCTTTTTTGATGCTGCTAATTTATCCGCGACTAACCTGACGATGGCGGATTTACGGGGTGCTAGTTTTACCTATTCCGATTTATCCAGTGCAAATTTCAGCAGCGCAGATACAATAGGTGCAAATTTCCAAAACGCGCAGGTTGAAGGTGCTATCCAGCCACCAATATTTTCCTGTCTTAGCACTGATCGAGTCTACTCGAATTGCTAATATCACGACATGCTGATTAGGAGAGATATACCCATCACGAATAGGTTTCCCTGCAAATTGTACGTCCTATTTCCTCCGTGGCCACGTTGCAATTCCTTGCAATAGGTCAACTATTACTCGTCATCGCGCCTTGCCACGGAGTAAATATGACGCACACTTTACTAGGGAAACCTAGCCGTGATGGGTAGCAGCAGTTAGTTTGCCATCATATTATTGGCATTCTCTAAAGATTAGCGAATTGCACTCGGCACAGACATTTCTATCCAGACGCTTATAAATTGATGCGATGGCGTGTCGTTTTGTATCAAAAAAATGATCGCTACCAATTTGTTTAATAAAACATGATCGTGCCGCGAATTCATATACTGATGCCTTTAGTCCCACAAAGTATAGACCGCCATTGACTTTTTTTAGTCGATTGTTTTCCGATACCAAACCTTCTGCGCCTGCAAGGTCTATAAAATTTATTCCGGTCGCGACTATCAAAATATGATTTATTCTCTCGTTTTCAGATATTTTCGCGATCCGATGCTGCACATGATTAATGGAACCGAAATAGATAGACATATCGACTCTGATAATTTTAAGTTGCGGGCATTGTTTAAGCGGTTTTTTATTAATATTAATCCATTTTCTGGTATCTTTACTCGGCGATATGTCAATTGAAAGCGTCGGGATGCTGGGCTTGGATGTTTTGGCTAAGAAAAGGACTAAGGAGAGTATAACGCCTAAATAGATAGCAAATTCTAATTCCAGAAATAGTGTGGCGAAAAACGTCGTCAGTAAGACCGAAGACTCAGATTTGCTGAATCTCAAGACCTGCGATATGTGATGAAAATCAATTAAATTGTAGGCAACTAACAGAATAACGCCGCCCATCGACGCAATAGGAAGATAAGCAGTCAATGGGGCAATGAGTAATACTATGCCCATCAAGGCAACGGCAGCAAAAATGGCCGAGAGTGGCGTTTTTGCGCCAGCGTCATAGTTAATCCCAGAACGTGTGAAAGAACCAGAGCCCGCATAGCTCGACATAAAGCTACCAAAAATATTAGACATACCTTGCCCAATAAATTCCTGATTTGAATTTATTCTTTGACTGGATTTCGTGGCCACCGCACGACTTATGGATACGGCTTCTATCAAACCCAGCAACGCAACTGCAAATGCCTCTGGTGCCATCCTGGTAATCGTGGCTACAGACAAGTCAGGCATGGAAAACGGTGGCAAGTGCGCAGGAATTTCACCGACGAGTTTTATGCCAGTCGTCAAGTTATTAAAATAGGCGGCAATGACGCTACCCACGACCATGCCGAGTAGAAGATTGGGTAGCTTGGGCATGAATTTTTTCGATAACATCGCGGTAATCAGTGTGGTCAATGCGATAGCAATCAGATAAATATTTAATTCGCCTAATCTGGAAAATAATTCTATCCAGGTGTGCAGGAAGGATTCTCCTTTTGCGATATGGATCCCGGTAATGTGTTTGATTTGAGTTGTGGCAATAAGGATAGCCGCGCCCGCAGTAAATCCGATGACTACGGTATGTGAAACAAAATTGACGAGTGCACCCATACGGGCAAGGCCAAATGCAAGTTGATAGACCCCAGCGAGAAAGGTGAGTGTTAATACGAGTGAGAGATACTCCGGTGAGCCAGGGTCGGCATGGTGACTCACGGTAGAAAATACCACAATCGATATCGCGGTGGTTGGGCCCGAAACCAAATGAAACGAAGAGCCAAACAATGCCGCGATAATGGGGGTAACCATCGCAGTGTATAGGCCGTATTCCGGTGGCAGACCCGCAATGGTTGCGAAAGCGACACCTTGAGGTAATACGATAACTGCACCCGTTAAACCCGCGACTAAATCTGCCTTTATGCTCTCCCGGCTAACCAGTTTAAACCATGCAAGAAATGGAAATATTGATACTAAGTTCATGTGTTACCTGTAAAATTAAGGAGTTAGCCCAACAATATTAATGAACTACCACA
>JBGMRO010000062.1:0-2650 GCA_048061555.1 Thiohalomonadales bacterium
ATAGGGTCCGAGTACGACCGCGCCAACCGAATCTCGTTCGAGATTCAAGGCCATACCGAAGGTATTGCCCGGTAGTTCGATCATCTCACCTAACATGACGTCCGATAGACCATGTATTTTTATAATACCGTCTGTGACGCTGACTACGGTGCCTTCGTTTTTCGCTACGGTAGCGACGTCAAAGTTCTTTATTTTACTTTTTATCAGATCACTGATTTCTGATGGATTTAGTTGCATTTCTTTTCCTCTAAGTAGCGGCTAATTCGCCAACTCTACGGAAAGCTTTTGAATCTGACCCATGGTCGAACCATCGATCACCATATCACCCGCTTTAATGATGGCGCCACCCAGCAAAGTTTTATCAATACGACAGGTCAAGCTGACTTCTCGCCCGAGGCGTGCAGCAAGCTTGGCAGTTATCGTCGTTTTTTGCTTCGCAGTTATCTCATAAGCGGCGACAATTTCTGCCTCTATCGTCTTCTCGGCCTCGGATTTGAGGGTCTCAAATTGTGCGGCGATCTCTGCTAAGACTGCTAGGCGATGATTTTCCACCAGCAATTTCACTAAGTTCTTACCGTAGTCGTTCAAGACATCCGCACAAATTTCAATAAATAGCTTCGTCAATTGATCCTTACTGACAAGACTATTAGCAATGATATCCCGCATATCGCTGTCGGTGGCAACCACGCTGCAAAACTGCAACATGTCTGACCACTGTGCCAGTTGAGACTCTTCCTGCGCCAAGCTAAAGATTGCCTGTGCATATGGTCTGGCGATCGTTGATGTTTCTGCCATGGGTCTACCCTTTTATATCTGAGCTGCCAAATCGCTGAGCAGCTTATTATGCACTTTGGCATCGATTTCCTTCTTAAGCACCATTTCGGCACCCTGGATCGCGATGGTCGCAACCTGCTTGCGCAGAGACTCCTTGGCCTGGTTGACTTCACGTTCAATCTCGGCGTTGGCGGCTGTCACAATTCGATCCGCCTCGACCTTGGCTATATCCTTAGCCTCTTCTTCGATTTCCTTGCCTCGTTTTTGCGCCAACGCAATAATGTCTGCCGCCTTAGACTTGGAATCCTTGATCGTCTGTGTCGCTCTGCGCTCGGCTTCCGCTTGTTCTTGAATGCCCTTCTCGCCCGCAGCTAAACCATCCGCGATTCGCTTCTGGCGTGCCTCCATCATTTCTGTCATGGGTTTCCACAACACCTTGTTGACAAACCAGATCAACAATAGAAACGCGGCTATTTGCGCGATGAGTGTTATCGTAATATTCACGAAGTTCGCTCCTCTCGGTTGGATTGCCTGCTACTGGGATTCTGTGTGTTCAATTCGAATCACGTCTCATACCGGCAATCGGCTCCAATAAATAATTTTATAGGGCCCCGATAGCGGCTTGCATGGCACCTACAAAAGGATTGGCAAACAAGAACCACATCGCGAATGCGAGGATAATAAAAGGAAACGACTCCATCAGACCAGCAAAAATAAACATATTGGTCATTAATGCGGGACGCATTTCAGGTTGACGCGCGATACCTTCCAAGGTCTTGGCACAGATCAAACCCCAACCGATTGCTGAGCCTAGGCCCGCCGCCGCGAGGATGATGCCAACACCCACCGCCGTAGAGGCATAGATGGTTGCTATCATTTCAGGTGTCATTATTACTCTCCTTACACATTACTGTTAAAATTGAAAAACTTAAAATTTTTGAAACTTAAATTGTGATTCGTAATTCGTTATTGCTTAGTGATCTGCGGTGTGAGCCATGCCTAGATACACGATGGTCAGCACCATGAAAATAAAGGCCTGTAGAGTAATCACCAGCAAATGAAATATTAACCATGCGAGATCTAAGACCACTTGCAGCGGGAACCAGAACAATAACCCCGCGCCAATCACTGCCGCTCCACTCAATAGCGCAATAAGCAGAAATACTAGCTCGCCCGCAAATAAGTTACCAAATAAACGCAGGCCGAGACTCAGCGGTTTCGCGAGTTCTTCTATCGCGGTCATGACGATATTGACAGGCACAAGAAATTTGCCAAAGGGATGAAATAAAAACATCTTTAAATAACCGATAGGACCCTTGACCTTGATGTTATAGACGACAATCAAGACAAATATGCTGATCGACATCGCAAATGTGGCGCTAAGATCCGTGGTCGGTACCGCCTTTAAATAATGGATACCCACCCAAGATGCCATCACCGGCAAAAGATCCACGGGGATCATATCCATGGCGTTCATGAGCCAAACCCAAACAAAAATAGTCAGAGCCATCGGCGCGATGACAGGGGTTGCATTCGGGAATGCATCCTTTACCTGCCCTGCAACAAACTCGACTATGGATTCGACAAAGTTTTGGAATCCACCGGGTACACCGGTCTGTAGATTACTGGTCAATCGATAGGATACCACCACAATGAGCGCCGCCAAGGCGAAACTAAAGAACATGGTATCGAGATGCCAGGCAAAAAACCCACTCGCCTTATGCGTTATAGGGTCACAATCACCCGCGCAAAGATTGGTTAAGTGATGTTGAATATATTGAACGGTTCCACCACCGGATGAACCTGCTGCTTCGCTCAATGAATCTATCCTCTTGATTAATTTTTATAAAAAATTCTTAATAAAACTTTGTCGGCC
>JBGMRO010000062.1:2750-4919 GCA_048061555.1 Thiohalomonadales bacterium
AAATATAGGATCATCATACTCTTGCTGGGGTCGTCCTTGGCCAGTTCGCTGGCCTTCGCCACCCCCCTGCGCAATAAAAACGCGGCGGCGATACTGATCAAGCCACCATAGGCAACCGAAAGAGCCGCCCAAGCCCCTAAGTAAAGCAGCAATACAATGCTAAGCAATGCGCTTATAACGAGCTGTATTCTGACCACACTTTGAGATTTTAGTGCCAGTTCGGGCTCAGCTTTTATCAATACAACTCCTAACTCAAGCCTCGTTTTCAGCCCAAGTAACTTGACTAATACAAATCTGGGTCCGTTAACATTCGATAAACCTTCAACAAACCCCCGACAAAGCCCAATAGCCCGAAGGCCAAAAAAAACCAGGGCGAAGTCGCTAACCAGCGATCGGTCAAATATCCGAGTAAAAACCCAGCAACCGCCATGGAACTCAGGATGGTACCAACACCAATCAGTAGCAATCCAGGTCCTTTGGGACGCTTATCAGGCCGTGAGTTCATACGATTTGCAATCACGACTCATGCTTTAAACCACAACATTGACCCAGGCCAAAAACCTCGCTCGCCGCCAAAAAATACACTGCGCGACCCAATTTTTTCGTGGCGAATTATACCGTTCCCCATAATATTGGGCAAGCACTATAGAGAAACTCTTTCACGATATAAAATTATTTTGGTAATCGGCGGACGCAGCGTGTGGGGTTACATTAGCCCTTGCGCCGATACAGATAAGTGACGGGAAATTGCACAATGCAGGCGGAACCGATATTTTCTTCGCTTTCCACGCTAATATCGCCGCCCATTAATTGACAAACACGTCGACTAAGCCCTAGATTCAGTACAAAACTCTCCCGCCCCATGGCTGTTTGATCATGATCGGGATGAAAAACATCAAATACCGTCGATAATTTTTCTTCAGAAATACCGACACCCGTATCTTCGATGCGAAAATACAACCATTGATTGTCCCGTTTGACGTTTAAGCTAATCATGCCATATTCGGTGTGGGCACAGGCATTACTGACTAGGCACAGCAATATGGCCTTGAGGTGTTTTTGATCGGTATACATGATGCCGATCCGATTGTGGCAGTTTACGGTGATAGAATTGTTATTGCGTATGGTGAACGGCTCTACTTCACTGATGACCTCTTCCACCAACTGGCAGACACGCACTTCGTCTTTCAAGAAGGTTAAATAGCCCGTTTCCAGCTTGGCCAATTCAATAATTTTTTCACTGAAGTCAGTGAGCTGATCTATCTTACTAACCGATTGATTAACAAGACGTTGTAAATCTTTACTGAGGAAACGTTGTTCTTCCGCCAGGTCACGAGTGCTTTCTATATCGGAATGCAGGCACATCAGCTGGTCTTCAAACTCTAGCCCTATATTTCCCATGAGCTGGCTCTTGACCTGACTATACGATGTAATCGCCTTTCGTTCATGGTCAGAATTTTTCTCCCGATGTTTTATCATACTAGCCACCACACGTAATAAAACTAATGAAATCAGCACAAAACCCACCGCTAAGCTGATCAATATCGTTTTCGAGGAACGATATTCCGCGAGTATGTTGGTGCGAGCACGGTCAGCTTCAATACCTTGATAATCATAAAATAATGTTAATTGATGGAGTACCTTGTCTTGCGCCGGTATCGCTCCTCTTTCCAAGACACGCCTGGCGGTATCCATCTGGCCTTGTTCGATCAGTTCGATGACACGGTCTTGAAAGTCTAACGCCTCTCGGGTAAGTCGCCCCTGTAGCTCCAGCATGGCCTTTTCATCGTCATTCAAGACCATCGATAGGATCTTAAGGCGCGCCCGGGCAAACTCACCACCAAAGCGATTAAATTTCAACCATTGCTCGTCGCGGCTAAACAAATCTCCGGTCAGTATCATACGATGCAGACCCAGGGTCCTTTCCCGCGCCGCATAACGCATAATCGCGGCATATTTTATTTTTACCATGTGATTATTGACGACCTGCTCGATCTGTTGCGCGGTCAAGTCAAGTTGGTGCAACCTCACGCCGGTGATGGACAACATCATCGCGATCAAGATGCCGAAGGCAATATAGATTAGGGCGCGAGATGTCAGCGGTCGGAGAAGATTTTCTAGATACGTCATATCACCTTACTATCGGAATTTACGCGGACAACTCAAGGG
>JBGMRO010000062.1:5019-11774 GCA_048061555.1 Thiohalomonadales bacterium
ATACCATCGAGCTCGTCTAAGCTATTGTAGTGCAATACGACTTTTCCCTTACCATTGTTGGCATGCTGAAAAATAACCTTGGCGCCCAGTTTGTCGGACAGATCCTCCTGCAAACGAGAGATATTGGGGTCAACCTTAGACTTTCCACCCTTGTCTTTACCTTCACTACCACGAAGTTTCCGCACTAACTCTTCCGCTTCGCGCACTGAGAGTCCTTTTTGAGCGATATCTCTGGCAACTTGAGTCTGCAACTCCGACTCTAAGGTCAAAATGGCACGAGCATGTCCCATTTCAAGGTCGCCATTCTCTAATAATTTCCGTACCTCGCTGCTCAAGGCCAATAGACGAAGTAAATTACTCACCGCGGCACGAGAACGCCCTACCGCCTCGGCGGCCTGTTGGTGAGTCATATCAAATTCTTTGATCAGCCGCTGTAATGCAGTTGCCTCCTCCACCGGATTGAGGTCTTCACGTTGGATATTTTCGATCAACGCCATTGCAATCGCGGCATCGTCGCTCACATCACGAACTATGGCAGGCACGTCATGCAGGCCGGCTATTTGTGCCGCTCGCCAACGTCGTTCTCCGGCGATAATTTCATAGCGACCGGGCTCACTTAGGGGACGCACCACAATGGGTTGCAAGATACCCTGTGCACGAATGGAGTCCGCTAGCTCCTCCAGGCTGTCATTGTGCATATTCGTACGCGGCTGATATTTACCGGGCTGCAATAAATCAACCGACAGATTACGTAACTCACTATCACGAGGATCTACTTTCGAGCTATCGACGACAGTATCTGTGGATATACTGGATATCACCGACGAATGGCTCCCCCCGAGCAGGGCATCTAAGCCTCGACCTAAGCCTCTTTTCTTAACCACCATTCTTAACTACCATAGTAAAATTCTCTTATATTTTTTGTCGTATTAATTAGCAAGCTGCCATCAGGCGATACCCAATTTACTGCAATGTACCGTGTGCGGTTCTTATCTCACCCCATAGCGTTGAACCCTTCACCCGAATGGTACTTAAGTCAAACATTCCCCTAATAAAAACCGCTGCTCAATATAGGATTTTAATTGCCTTAAAGATGCTTAAGCAATGACGGCGCTGCTGCTAGACGCTGTGCGATCTTCTTCGCGTCTAACGACCTCACCCGCTAACGCGAGATAGGCCTGTGCACCTCTTGACGATTTATCGTAAAGCAGAGCTGGAACACCGTGACTGGGTGCCTCAGCCAAACGTATATTTCTGGGTATTACCGTGCGATAAACACGGTCACCAAAGTATTTCTGTAATTGTAGAGTCACATCACCGGAGAGCCGGTTTCTGGGATCATACATGGTGCGCAATAGACCTTCGATGCTCAAATTTGGGTTTAATGATCCACGGATCTCCT
Source organism: Thiohalomonadales bacterium (assembly GCA_048061555.1). Taxonomy (GTDB): domain Bacteria; phylum Pseudomonadota; class Gammaproteobacteria; order SZUA-152; family SZUA-152; genus JBGMRO01. The sequence goes on from JBGMRO010000062.1 coordinate 6,422, forward strand.
CGATGGTATTGACTAACGCCGTTAATCCTTCCAAGGCGTAATACTCACATTGGATAGGGATTAATACGGCTTCGGATGCAACGAGTGCATTTAACGTCAGCATATTAAGCGAAGGCGGGCAATCAATAAATATATAATCGTAGTTATCTTTTATCGACTGAATGGCGTTATAAAGTTTCCGTTCGCGCGCGGGTACATCAAGCAATTGCACCTCGGCCGCGGTTAGATCTCCATTTGAAGGCACCAGATCGTAACCCGCCTCACCGGTCGAGACAATAGCTGACTCGATCGAGGCCTTTTCCATGAGTACGTCATAGCTGGTGAAATTGACTGCGTGTTTATGCACACCGCTGCCCATGGTCGCATTGCCTTGTGGATCTAAATCTATTAGCAATACAGAGCGCTTCGTGGCAACCAAAGATGCCGATAGATTAACGCTCGTGGTGGTCTTTCCCACGCCGCCTTTTTGGTTGGTTATTGCCAGGACTTTTCCCATAACTTAAAACCTGTTCATTAATAAAACGAATTTATAGACACACAATATCAAATAGGATCTAGTCCAGTGTCTCGATTCAACCTATGTGCACGAAATTGATTCAAACTATTTTCGAGAGTAAAACACGCAATCAGATTAAGCATAGCCCTAAATTTGCTAATAATATCCGTCGATTACTAATTTATACTGCACTGCTCACTCGAAACAGTCGCAGCACCCTCACTATGCGGTTTAATATGCACCAAATGGCGTTCCGCTTCCAGTCCAGTGATGCACAGCGACTCTACCTTGTCGCAAATATAACCCTCCGGTAAGGAGTTTAGTTCTGATTTCGGTATTTTTCCCTTCATTGCTAAAATAATTCCCTGACGGGTGCATAAAGGTCCCGCTACTCGTAGCATCTCCGGCAGCGATGCAAAGGCACGCGAAAGAACCGTATCGAACCCTGGTGAGGCCAATTTTGAGCCTCGGTAATCTTCTGCCCGCTGACACACGACGGTGGTGTTTTTTATCGCCAACTCCATCAAGACCTGCCGCATAAATCGGGCTTTCTTGTGGTTACTCTCTAACTCAACAAAATAACAATCCCGCCGCATTATTGCCAGCGGAATACCCGGCAAACCCGCACCTGCACCTACATCTACCACACGTTCTCCATGCAATGCCGGCAATATCGCGAGACTATCGAGCAGATGATGAGAAATCATCCGATTGACGTCTCTGATTGCGGTCAAATTGTAGACCTTGTTCCATTTTGACAATAGCTGGAGATAGGCCAACAAGCGGTCGACTTGGGCCTGCTCATAGGTGAGCCCCAATTGCGACAGCCCCGTCTCAAGCTGTTGCGAAAATTCACTTCGAAGCGGCATCCGTCAACTTACCCAATGCACCGGTCATTTTCTTGAAAATCGGATCTTGATTCGTAATAGTGTGCCTGCTAGCAAGATATTTGGGGTCGTTGTAACTAATCCAAACTTGCCCACTGGCATCTTGCCAAGCCAACGCCTTCATCGGCAAATCGATCCCAACCGTTTGATTACTCTGCATTAAGGGTGTACCCATCTTAGGGTTACCAAAAATAAGCAGCTGCGTGGGTCGTAACTGTAAACCGACTTTCTTTGCGCCAGCCGTATGATCGACTCGGGCAAAAATCGTTAAACCTTTCTTCTTTATTATGTCTTCCAATTTATCGAGCGTCTTGGCGACACTCAACTGGCTTTTTTTCGTAATCAAGCCATTGTCGGCATGGGCCGCTATCACCAACCCAAAAAACAATACTACGCTTAATAAAACTCTCATTTCTTTATTGCCTCCGATTATTATGTCTTGCTGTTATCTAGAGTATCCGCAAAAAACACACGCTGTAGGCCTACTATACGGCGTCGGCCTTAGAGGGGTCTGGTATTAGCACCGCTCGCGTAGCCGCATCCTTGCGTAATGTATTGCGTTTCAGGTGTACCAATAACAACGATATAGCGGCTGGAGTGATACCTGAAATACGTGCAGCTTGCCCGACGGAACAGGGCCGGTGTTGCGCCAATTTTTGTCGCACCTCATTAGAAAGACCCGATACGCCGGCATAATCTAGCTCCAGGGGAATGCTTTGTCGCTCATGGCGCTGCATACGTAATATTTCTTGCTGTTGACGTTCTATATAACCGGCATATTTTGCTTGAATCTCGACCTGTTCTACTACAAGTGCATCACTGTGTAATTCGGCTCGTGGGTCAATTTTGAGCAGCGTGGCAGAGTCTATTTCCGGCCTGCGTAACAAATCATACAAGCTGGCAGGTTTGCTCAACGGCTTGCCAAAAAACTCTTCCATTTTGTTACCCGCCTCAGACTTTGGCGCCACCCAACTATCTTTTAACTGCTGTGAGTGTCGTGCCACGGCCTCACGCTTACGGGTGAATTGTTGCCATTGTGTTTCGCCGACTAAACCCAGCCCCCGACCGATTTCGGTGAGGCGTAGATCCGCGTTATCCTCGCGCAGCAGCAATCGATATTCGGCCCTGCTGGTAAACATGCGATAAGGCTCTTGTGTGCCGCGAGTTGTCAGGTCATCGATCATTACGCCGATATACGCTTGCTCCCTACCCGGCGACCATGGCTCGAGTTGCCGCACCTGGCGGGCCGCATTGATACCCGCCACGAGTCCTTGTGCGGCGGCTTCTTCATAACCCGTTGTACCATTGATTTGACCGGCGAAATATAGGCCCACGATATGTTTAGTCTGTAGAGAGCTAAACAAATCGCGCGGATCGAAATAATCATATTCGATTGCGTATCCCGGACGGGTAATAAACGCCTTTTGCAGGCCTTCGATTGTGCGTACAAATTGTAACTGTAGATCAAAGGGTAAACTGGTGGAGATGCCATTGGGATAAACCTCACCACATTGCAGGCCTTCGGGTTCTATAAATATTTGGTGACTAGACTTATCCGCAAAACGTACGATTTTATCTTCGATGGATGGACAATAGCGTGGCCCCACCCCTTCAATAACACCGGTAAACAATGGCGAGCGTTGCAACCCTTGCGCTATCAATGCGTGCGTCTTTTCATTGGTGTGGGTGATATGGCAACTGACCTGGCGTGGATGCTGTGCGGGGGTACCGGTAAAAGAAAATACCGGCACCGGATCGTCACCGGGCTGCGCCTGCAGCTTAGCATAGTCTATGCTTTTGGCATCGATACGCGGAGGTGTACCCGTCTTTAACCGCGCCACACGAAATGGCAGCTCCCGTAGACGTCGCGCTAAGGCATTCGCAGGTGGATCACCCGCTCGTCCACCATTAAAATTACTCAGACCAATATGGATCTTGCCACCAAGAAAGGTACCTACGGTAAGCACCACCGCAGGTGCCATAAACTGCAACCCCATTTGTGTTTTTACGCCAATAACTTTGTCGCCTTCGATGACAAGATCATCGACACCCTGTTGGAAAATAAATAAATTTTCCTGCGACTCTAAGGCACGGCGTATCGCCTGCCGGTAAAGATTTCGGTCCGTTTGTGCACGGGTTGCCCTGACGGCGGGGCCCTTACGGGCGTTGAGACGTCGAAAATGAATGCCGGCAAAATCCGCCGCGTGCGCCATGATGCCACCGAGTGCGTCAATCTCCTTGACTAGGTGGCCTTTACCGATACCACCAATGGCTGGATTACAAGACATTTGCCCTAAGGTTTCGATATTGTGTGTCAATAATAGCGTACGTGCGCCAGCTCTAGCCGACGCCAGCGCAGCTTCGGTGCCGGCATGGCCACCACCAACGACAATGACCTCAAATGTGGTTTCCAAATTCATTGTTTTTTAAATAATTTATTTTCGAAACCCACGGTCTTCGCGCTTTCGAATTCACGGTCGTAGAAATCTGCTGTAGGGCTTGACCGGCCGGCGGTCTTTTCCGCAGCGACAGTAACAGAAAAATCTAGTGCTCTGGACATATCATCTTGAGTTTTATTAAACATACCAATAAATTGCACGTTACTTGCTAGCCAGGTTACTGACCGCCGTGCTGCTAAGGATTTGTGTAGGTCTGTCGCAACATTCTCAATTTATATCACGTCACAGTAGCGTCATATTAATCATGTAGTGTACGAAATTGGCGCTCATTTAGCTATTCTATTCACCGGCGTCAACAGGAGTTGGTCACTCAGGTCGCCACAGAAAAACATTCAGACAAGACAAACTGGTAAATAAAACAATACACTATCGTAAAATGCCGTGGAATTGCCGAGTTTTCTGCTATTATGATAAAAGCGGCAAGTTAGGTTGGTGTGAGCCATAGGAATGCAGCATGACGAATGAAAACAAACACAAAATTGACCCAAATTGGAAGTCTCTGGCACATTTTGAACCCGAGTTCCACGGTGCCTCCATCGTTGCTGAGGATGGCTCAGAAATTCCGATCACCGAACAAATGCTCCAGCAGGCCTTCACGACGCTGATCAGTCAGTGGGAATCAGGTCGTGGTGGTGGACCCAGGCGCCAACAAGAGACACCGCCACAGGCAAAAATACATCCCAACGCATCCCCTGTTACGTGATAGCACCATCTACCTGCTAAGTCTGTATAATTGTTACTATTAGGAATGCTACGTTGTCATAAAGAGTTGCAGCACATCATCTAGAAATCGACTACCCAGTGCAGTCGTCTTTACCCGGTCACCATTACGATGCAACCAAGCCTTCTGTTCTGCTTGTTTCAGTATAGGCTCAATATCGGCGATGGCCAATCCGGTGGTTTGCTCAAATTCCAGCAATGAAAATCCATCCGTCAAGCGCAATGCATTCATGCAAAACTCCAAGAGCCGGTCGCTGCGCGCTAACTGGCGATCTTGCTGGATTCGTTGGGGCGAATCGATATCACTGATATATTGCTGTGGGTGTCGCAATTTCGAAAATCTTTGAATAGTGCCTTCTGCTAAATGACTGATTTTCGCATGCGCACCAGCCCCGATGCCCAAGTAATCTGCAAATCGCCAATAATGTAGGTTGTGGCGGCATTGTCGCCCAGCCTGACTAAAGGCAGAAACTTCATATTGTGCATAACCTGTGGCCTCTAATAACTGTTGACCCTGTCGCTGGATCAGCCATGCCTGATCATCATCGGGTAATACCGGCGGCCGCCGATAAAAGACGGTATTAGGCTCCAGAGTAAGTTGGTAGTACGATATGTGCTGTACCGCTGCGGTCGTGGCTATCTCTACATCTGCCTTGGCGATATTTGCATCCTGACCCGGCAAAGCAAACATTAAATCGATATTAATATTCTCAAAGCCGGCGTCCTGCGCCGTTTCTATTGCTTCTCTAGCTTCAATGCCACTATGAATGCGCCCTAATGCCTGTAACTGC
>JBGMRO010000063.1:0-11687 GCA_048061555.1 Thiohalomonadales bacterium
CAAAACCTTTTTGTTCAATATCAAAACCATAACCCTTGGCATTTGCAAGATACGTGGCCATCTCCGCGCCATACCACATAATCTTTTTAGGCACACAACCCACATTAACGCAGGTGCCACCTAGCTTACCTGATTCGATTACCGCGCATTTTGCGCCGTAGGATGCCGCTCGCTCCGCCACAGACAAACCACCGCTGCCTGCGCCGATAACTAATAAATCGTATTGATCACTCATAATATAACCTTATATATCGCCAGATAATAGGCAATCGGGGCAAAAATAGTCAAAATCAAGCCCGATCGACTAAATGATTGGCGAGTAAGTGGGATAACAGTGGAAAATTTCTTGAAATCGTTGTGTCATTAGCTCAACTGCGCACTTATAATACGTTTTTTGTGCTTGTTGTGTTATATACCGAACCCACAACCTCTTAGATACAGTCTACGCGATTATACAAAATGGTAGCAAATGATAGATAACTAGTCGCGACGTGATCTAAGTCATGCTCTCTCTAATAAACCGGCTATGTCTAATATCCGTGAAATATCTTGATTGTTCTTCACTAAATAACTGTGTTTGATACCCGCAGCTCTTGCACCATTAATATTGACTAACGAGTCGTCAAAAAATATCACCTGCTGTGGATCGGCATGCAAGGCTACTAGAACTTGCAGATACGCATCTGTGTCAGGTTTACGTATTTTTAATCGATTGGAGGTGAAAATCGAATCGAAATACGGCCAGAGTGGCACGAACTCACGACGCCAATGGTCTTCATGGGTCCAATTAGTATTGGAAAAAATCGCCAACGAAATCGATGGTTCGATGCGTTGCAGTAGTGTTTCTATGTCGGGTACGATGCCAAGCAGAACCCGGTTCCAACCTATCTGGAACTGTTGTTCAGTAAGCGACAAGCCAAACTTCGCACTGATGTGTCTATAGAACGCGTTAAAATCTATCGCATCTATTTCATGTAGGCGATATTGCTCATCGTCTATAATTTTATCGAACACAATACTTAGCTCAACGTCATTCACATTACCCCAGTAATCTAAGCAACGTTGAAAATCGAGATCGATCAAAACACCACCAAGATCGAACAAAATAAGCTTGATCTGTGCTGCCTCTATCATTGCATCATTCTCTGTCGGTAGAAGCAAAAGTGAATGCCTTTTATATTCAGCACAGTCTTTACTGGTAACTCAAGTTTCGAAGTTCAAGAGTTTGACAATGCTGATTCAGACAATATGCGGGATTATTCACCCTAATATCTTACCCATTCGGCCGTAAAAAAGCTAATAATGTAGATCGATTTGCGTATAATAAAAATCCGGCTACGGTATCGGATAATCTGGTGATTTAGTTATCAAGGACATGCCTCTACGATAGTGTCCTACCTCAGTATTATGATAATCTGCGGATAATTTACCTTAACCTACCGTAGTCAATATGCTAAAAACAATAAATACCTCAGCGGACGCACATTTGACAGGACGATCTTGATTCGACCATCGCAAGCCGATGACTCTCCTGTTCTATTTGCAACAGCCGCTACACCCACTGTAAATAATTTTTTGACACATAAGTATTTTAATACTCTTAAACACTATTTTTTATACGGAGATTAACATGACTAAGCCATTGTCTCATTTTATCGTTCTGGCCAGCCTAACAATAATTGTTGTAGGCTGCGGCGGCAAGGACGCCGTCAAAGTAACCGAAGCACCAGACTGTGTATTTCCAGATGCTATTTCTACGCCTGCACCGGGCTGGATTTGTGATGAACCTGTCGCAAATGTCAAGATTTCCGCGGTGGGTTCAGCCGATAAATCAGGTGCCGGTCACGATTTCATGAAGCAAATGGCGGCAACTTCCGCGAGAGTTTTATTGGCACAAAGAATACGCGTCCATGTACAGAACAGCATTAAGCAGTTCGCGGAGACTACCGGCGCTGCAACATCGGAAACCGTCGACAAAGTTAATAGCTTGGTAACCAAGCAGATTACCGCAGAAACGGTAGCGGGCACACGCATACTAAAATCACGCACCAGCCCGAATGGTGCGCTCTATGTATTGGTAGGTATGGATAAAGACGGCCTCATGCAGACTACACAAAATGCACTGTCGACGAGCATGAACAATGACAACGCCCTATGGCAACAGTTTAAGGCGAAAAATTCGCAAGAAGAATTGGCCGCTGACATAGCCAAGATGACGAAGTAGTCAATTCTGCATAACCGTTATATATGCCCTATAAAACGCCAATACTCATTGCCTGTCTGCTATTTGCGTCCGTAATGTCATACGCCGCGCAAACGCGCGCTAGCGATAATTACAATACCTGGATAACCGAGGGGAAGCGAGGTATTCAACAGCAGAAACAAGGCTTTCAAACATTCAAGGATGAAGCAGACCGGCAGTTTATTGGCTTTTTAAAAGCACAGTGGAAGGCATATGATGCCTTTAATGGGAATGTGCGAGACCCCAAGCCAAAACCTGTGCGTATACCCAAAGCACCCACGATTGTCGAAAAAAACCCAGTACTGATTACCCCCACCGCCCAAAAAATATTGATCAGAGAAAAACCATCCGGCACAGGAATAAAAATCGAACAAGCGGTAACTCAAGGGGCGCATTATGTTGTTGGTTTTTTTGGCAAGGATTTGTCCTACTCGACAATAAAGTACCCCAAATTAGACCTTAAAAATAATGTAAGCAATACGTTGATTAGCGATTTTTGGACCGCGGTAAGCAAGTCAAATGCAGACATTCATCACAAGCAATTACAGCAGTACCGCGACTCACTGCAATTAACAGACTGGGGTTACTTGTTATTAGTGAATGAATTGGGAAAGCGAATCTACGCCACTTCCCCGCAAGGCCAAGTATTGTTTAACTGGTACATGCTCTTAAAAGCCGGTTTTAACGCTAGGATTGCCTATAATTCCTATAATATCTATTTACTCATACGCAGCCATCAAAAACTATATGCGACCGAGTATATCGCCATTAACGGTAAACAACATTATCTTATTCAATTAGAAAATAAAAGAGTGAAAATGGGGCGCGTTTTTACTTATGAGGGCGACTATCCAGGGGCGCTTAAATCGCTAGACCTAGAAGTAAAACCAATGCCGATGTTTTCCAATAAACATACGCAACGAAAATTGAGTTTCGCTTATGGAAAAAATAAGTATGTCATTCATACTCGCTACAACAAATACTTAATAGATTATTTGCGCACCTACCCTGACCTAGACTTGGCATTTTATTTAAATTCTGGCGTTGATAATACGATCGGCAATAATCTTCTTGACGAATTTCGATATATCATTAAGGGGAAGTCAACCACGGAGGCGGCTGAATTGCTTTTGCGCTTTGTTCAGACCGGATTTACATACCAAACTGACAAACAGCAATTTGGTCGTGAGAATTATTTATTCATAGAAGAGACGCTGTATTATCCTGCCTCTGATTGTGAAGACCGAGTAGTTCTATACGCATGGCTTGTTAAAAATCTATTGGGCCTTGAGCTCATTGGTCTAAAGTACCCCGGTCATGTAGCGACTGCGGTACTGTTTGAGCAAGAAGTTAAAGGTGAAAAAATAATTTTTAATGGAAAAAAATATACCATTGCTGACCCCACTTATATAAATGCCAATCTAGGCATGGAAATGCCTAGTTTAAAAGGAAAAAAACGAACTATTATTAGTTATAGTCAATAGAATTATCAATAGTTTAGTGCCCGTCCACACGCGAGGACATTCGAGAAATAGACCATTTGTGGATGGACATTAGTTTATATGCTGCTCTCTGGACAATAGCATTATGATGAATATTAAAGCTCGCCTAGTCGTTACTGTTTTAGGATTGTTGCTCTGCTCTCCTGTATTCGCAGTCTCTATAACCGGTGCAGGTTATGGGAATACCAATAATCAAGCGAAATCCAATGCCCTTGCGACGCTGTCTGAATCTATTTTAGTGGAGATTAAAAGCTCATTTGACTCTTTTCAGACTAATCAGGGTAGACTCGAAGCCTCACGCCGGGTCCATATGCAATCCGATCTTCCATTGCTCGGCGCAAACGTTATCGTTATTGCTAAGGACAAGCAATACCACGCAACCGCCGTTTTAAATTCGGATCGTTCTATTCCGTTGTACATCGAAAAATTAAATGATCTGTACATAAAAATTGAAGTCCTCGCAAAGAGGAATTTAGCCACCATCGACGATGGAGATAAACGGTATGCGTTATTAAATACCTTGCTGACTGATTTAGAAATGTATAAAAAATATCAAACAGTCGCCAGATTTTTAGGTGCAAAGAATATTGTGCAACCCGACGTTACTGCAGCTGAGCTAGAGGCCCAATTGCTGACCATTAGGCAAAGTATCCCCAGCATGTCTCTAGCGGGTAGGTATCTGGCTAATAATATAAGCCAGCAATCGATCTATGTGTTTCCAGCCCACCCGATAAAATCCCGTGAGATAACACCATTTGCTCGGCTACTTCGGGACTACATTAGAAAATATTTGAATACTGTCGAAGACCCCCAAGATGCAGAGTATTTTTATAAGGGCGCATATGAATATCAGGACAGCGCTATGAGTGTAACCTACCGCTTAATCAGTCGCGCCGGAGAAACAATATTTACCAACGTTATTAAGTTGGCACCTTCGGCCTATAACTCGATTTCTTATAAACCCACGCAAATCAGTTTCGACCAATTATTGCATCAAGGGATTGTCGTTAGTAATGATTTTCGAGTCAACATAAATACTAATCTCGGCAGTGAAGATCTCTTATTCCAACAAGGTCAAGATGTTGAACTATTTGTAAAGCTAAATAAATCTGGCTATTTTTACATTGTTGGTTATACCCTCAAGGGCAAGGATGCCTCTTCTTATTTATTGGAGCTGTCTGAATCACCGGGTAAACGACGTTTTATTACCTACGTAAATGCAGATGATGTCAATAAATGGTTAAGCCTGGGGTCGTTTAAAGTCAGTGCGCCGTATGGTATTGAAAGCATACAAATTATCGCAGCAAACAAAGACCTACAACAACAACTACCCCTTTACCACTATGATGCAAAGTTGGGTATCTATTCAATTTCCGGTAATCCCGAAAAAAATATTGTTGCCACACGGTCACTTAGGCCAAAATTTAGAGACAATGACTCGGCGAAATCCGCAGAGGCAGTGCTTCTGTTTACCACCATGGGCTCAATATTTAACGACGACAAAATGAAATGGTAATAGAAAATATAAAAATTTTATAACTACTCACCCCACCTTAATATTGGCTAATTTTAAGACCGAACAAGAGGTGATGTTAATATTTTGGTGTTGATATCTAGATTGGCCTGTGGGCACAAAAAGATGTGCCCACATGAAACGCTGTAGGGGGGGGGTGAGTAGTTATGTTCGATTTATGATTCCCACTTAAACATCTTGGCACCGATAACTAAAAATACCGTGCCTGTGGTCGCCAAAAAAATCAACTGTGTGGAAATATCCATCAAACCGGCCCCGTCATTCATGACCGCTCTTGCCGCATCAACGATATGTGTCACCGGAAGCAATTTTGAAATCTCCTGCATAGCGGGATGTGCCCCTTCCAGTGAAAACCATACTCCAGACAAGATCATCATTGGCCACGAAATAAGATTTAGTAGGCCACCTGCAAATTCTTCGCTACTGGTTCGACTCGCAGCGACTAAACCCAGCGAAATCAAGTTTATACTACCTAGTAATAATATTAAAAGCAGCAACCAGTAAGATCCTATCATATAAAAGCCGATAAAAAAGTCACTACCGATGTAAACCAAAATTGTGAGTGTGGTTATTAATAGTAATCTAGAAATCACCTGCGCACTTAAGAATTCAAACGCCGTTAACGGAGTGGCCTTAAGGCGCTTTAATACGCCATTTTTCCGGTATCTAACTATGACGTAGCCTACTCCAAACAAACTACTGAACATCATGTTCATTGCGAGTATGCCCGGTAGCACCCAGTCTACATAGCGAATGGGTTTGCCGGATACGAATTGACGCTGTTTGTCGATTGCGCTATGGTCTAATGACGTGCCCCACAAGATACGTTCGACCATGTACCCATTGGGCGACTCCGAATTTATCCAATAGAGGTTTCCTTGCCGCAAATTAATAAACATATCTAACTGGTGATGTTTAACTTTATTGATTGCAGTTTCTGTGTCGTCAACCTCAATGATCTTTATATAACGAGTTTGTAAAAACTCAAGTTTAGTATTTTCGATATCCCCCAAAACGCCAACCTTATACAGATCCTTTGAATCACCTGAAAAAAGAAACGAAAAACCAAATACTAAAAATACGGGTAGCGCGATATTCCAGGCGAGAGCGGATTTATCGCGGACAAACTCGATATTGCGTGCATGTAGGACTGCTAGAAAACGGCGCATATTCAACACCCTAAATCTTTACCCGTTAACTCGAGAAAAAGATCTTCTAGATTCCTACTTCGAATTTCTAGGCGGCGTAAATCGACATTACTGCTCGTTAGCAAACGTAGCGTTTCACTGACATCCTGAGTGTGAAAAACCACCATTTCGTTGTGCTCGATATAGGCAATATCCACACTATTAGCCTTCTGCATGAAATCTATTTTTGGTATCTGTAATATCACATCATCAAAATGTTTTTGTAACAATTCGTTTGGCATACCCTTCGCAACGATTCGCCCCTTATCCATTATAATTAATTCGTCGCACAATATAGCCGCTTCCTCCATATAATGCGTCGTGAGTACGATGGCCTTATTTTTTGCCTTGACCATATCGATTAAACTCCAGAAGTTGCGCCTCGCCTGTGGGTCTAAGCCAGTAGTGGGCTCATCGAGAAATATTATTTTTGGATCATTAACTAAAGCTAGTGCTAATAACAATCGTTGTCGTTGGCCACCAGACAATTTCTTGGTATCTCGATTTAGAAACTCTCGTAAGGCGCATAATTCAACGAGCGTATCAATATCCATCGTATGGTCATAAAGTCGGCTAAATTGTTCTATGGTCTCCTTTACGGTTAGAAAGTCTTGTAAGGCGGTTGACTGGAATTGAATTCCCGACTGCTGTTTGAATTTACTTCCTATATTCTCACCAAAATAACTCACCTCTCCAGAGGTCTTTTGAGTAATGCCTTCAATAATTTCTATGGTTGTCGTTTTGCCCGCGCCATTCGGACCTAATAGACCGAGGCAAACACCCTCATCTAGTGAGAATGAAATATTATCCACAGCAATGATTGAACCATAGTTCTTTTTGAGATTTTTAACTTCTAATATTGTCGACATGCTCTCCATTCCTGTCGATATTGATTCTAATAAATTGGCATCGCTAACTGTTTACCACTAATGCAGCTAGCGATGCCACCATGAAAACAAAGTCGTTAGCGTCTGTCCATTAGTATTAGCTTTGCGTACAAGGCCAATGGACATACACCTAAAATATGCATGGATTATAGTTGAGGGTCGAGTGTCACAAAGACATAGGGGAGACTGATATAAACGATGCCACCATCGTGGCAATACCAGATACTTTAAGAAATGGACTTAACTTGTAAAATTTTATAGTTATACAGTGTCCTAGTACAAGAAGCCCACCCTTGCGAGCTTCTTGATTCGGAGTTTATTTGCGTTTTTTTCTCCGATTATGCAGTAACACTTGTCGCTTGAGGACCCTTCGGACCATCCTCAATCTCAAAAGTCACCGATTGCCCTTCATTTAACGTTTTGAACCCGTCACTTTGAATCGCGCTAAAATGTACAAATACATCCGCGCCGCCATCATCTTGAGAAATAAAACCAAAACCTTTTGATTCGTTAAACCACTTCACTGTACCTGTAGCCATATATTTTCCTACCTAATTTTAATTTACTAAATTGAACAACTATTCCAACAAAATTGCATAATCAGTGTTTGAAGCGGAACAATTAGGAAGGCATTACACCAAAAAGAACTACCGAATCAACCGAAAGCAAGTCTGTAACGATGCGTACTATAGGGCAATTGCCACAAGTTATCCAGTAATTAACATAAATTTGTCATTTACCTAGGCTAGAAACTTTGCGCAGACTTGGCCTGTCTCTAAGCTGATGGTTACGTAAGTGTCTGCCAAAACCCCTATTTATTGTGCCACTGTAGGTTACGCATACTGAAATCCGAGCTACTACCTTTGGTATTTATTCCTGGGCATCTTTTGGACCTATCCTGTCATTCTCAGCTTGTTATGCTTAGCAGCTATTACACTGACCAAATACGTACCCAAAACGATTGAAATTTCGGGTTTATGGCAAGCCCTATTCATTCCCTGACTACGTTGAAATTCCTCGCAATAGTTCGACTATTACTCGTCATTTCGCCTTGTCAGGAAATGAATATGACTCACCCTAAATACCTAAATCTCAAACGCTTTGGGTATACACTGGCAACCTTTTGTTTATATTGTTATTTTTCGAAAAAGACCCGTATCTACCCCATGAACCTGATATCAAAAATTCGCCTAGTCTGATATGATGCCGGGCTTTTGTTTATTCACTCCCGAAGGAGCACAATGTTTCAGCTTGGCTGTTCAAATCGTATCTGTTTTCAGAATGAAATTCTATCTGGATTAACCGTGGCCCTAGCATTAGTGCCTGAAGCGGTAGCATTCGCGTTCGTTGCCGGTGTTGAACCTTTGGTAGGTTTATATGCAGCCTTCATGGTCGGCTTGCTAGCCGCGATATTTGGCGGTCGACCCGGCATGATCTCTGGAGCGACGGGTGCCATGGCCGTAGTCATGGTAGCACTGGTCGCAAGTCACGGCGTACAATACCTATTTGCCACGGTCATTTTAACGGGGCTGATTCAAATCACAGCGGGTCTGTTACGCCTAGGTAAATATATACGTATTGTCCCCTACCCCGTCATGCTCGGATTCGTTAATGGATTGGCTATTGTTATTTTCCTAGCCCAATTACAGCATTTTAAAATCGAACTCGCCGACGGTGGTTACGCATGGCTGAGTGGAAACAAACTCTGGGTCTTGCTCGCGATGATCGCCTTGACCATGGCGATTATCCACTATTTGCCTAAATTGACTCGAGTCATCCCTTCCGCGTTAGTGGCTATTATTGTGGTCTCACTCTTGGTCATGTTTCTTGATATCGAAACCAATACCGTCGGCGACCTGGCCTCTATACAAGGCGGATTTCCATCGTTTCAAATCCCGGTAGTCCCGTTTAATCTCGAGACATTTTATATCATTTTACCCTACGCCTTCATCCTCGCCGCAGTGGGTTTAATTGAATCCCTGCTAACACTAACGCTAATCGACGATGTCACGAATACCCGCGGACGAGGCAATCGTGAATGTATCGGTCAAGGCATAGCAAATACAACAACAGGATTTTTCGGCGGTATGGGCGGTTGCGCAATGATTGGTCAAAGTATGATCAACGTAAATTCTGGTGGTAGACAGCGCCTTTCTGGCGTTGCTGCGGCCCTGTTTTTACTTGGTTTTATTTTATTCGCATCGGATCTTATTGAAGCCATTCCAATGGCTGCCTTAATAGGTGTGATGTTCATTGTTGTGCTAGGCACGTTCGAGTGGTCTAGTCTCAGAATCATGGGTAAAATCCCTCACACCGATGCTTTTATAATCATTTTAGTATCTGGCATCACTGTCGCGACCGATCTCGCCATGGCCGTAGTTATCGGTGTTATTGTCTCTGCTCTGGTATTCGCCTGGGAACATGCTAGCCATATAAATGTTACCGCCTACGACGATGAAGCCGGCTCAAGAATATACGAACTCAATGGTCCTTTATTTTTTGGTTCTGTGAAAAATTTTCAGGATTTATTTAATCCTGAAGACGACCCCAGTGATGTCATTATAGAATTTCAAAATTCCAGAGTGGCCGACCACTCCGCAATTGAGGCTATCGACAATCTTGCCGAGAAGTATATTCGTGCCGGCAAGACACTGCATTTGCGCCATCTTAGCCCAGAGTGTCATACCTTACTCAGTAAAGCGGGAGACTTGGTGGAAGTCAATGTACTAGAAGATCCTAAGTATTCTGTGGCAGATGATCAATTTGGGTAAACGTCTGCAAGGTATCTAATTAAAGAAAGCTTCGAGGGATATTTTATATATGCCAAACGTGAACTGTCACTAGATCTACTTTGTGAGCATTTAATCTTAACAGTTCAGTGGCTCGTTAACACTGTACTACTCTGCAATACAGTGGATGCGCTTCGCTTATCCACCAATGAATCACCATTGTTAAATTTTTGAAATCCGAAACTTGAGATATTAAGATAAGTAATTCTAGTACTGCAAACAACGCAGAACTAGAATTACTATAACGATGAGATTGGAGAAATAGACCGTTTATGGATGGGCACTAACTTAGGTTTACATCAAACCTTGCTTAGTCAAATCGCCGATAATAATAGATGCCAACTTGTCAATTTCTTTGTTGACATTATCTGGGCTTATAGTTTCAGTGGTGATGGCCCAAACGATCTTGCCGGTTTTGGCGTCATACAAGTTTATTTCCAGTGCGACTATCGTATCTTGTACATAGTAACCCGGCTCATAATAATAAGGTCCGACACGATCATAGTAGCCGTAAAAGGTATTGTAGCTAGAGGGATAGGAATTCGGCACATAGCGTTGCTCTTTATTAACCGATACAACACGCGCCACAATGACGGCATCGATACCCTCCTCTTTGACAATAGGCGCCACGGTCTCCTTGCTTATTTTCTTGGTGTCCGGTAACAAGCCGTTCGATGCAATGCCCTTTTTGCCCGCTTTTTCGAATGCCTTTGCCAAGGTATCTTCAAATATTCTGCGATTTGCGTCGCTGGAGGCCAGGCCGATGACCAACACCTCATGAATCTTTCCGGTATAAGATTTATCCTTCCAGGTACCTGTGGTCATGGTCGTTGCGCAGGCATTCACCCACAGCATTACTACCGCGACAATGGCCCAACGGCCTATTCTTGCAACATTCATTTTTATTTTCTCCGTTATTGACTATTAAATCTGCTTAGCTTACAAACCGAGCTAGGAACAGAGCGCAAATAATAACGCCCGTTTTTGGTTTAATCTTGGTTTAATCCAGGTTTTACAAACTGCCTATGCCCTCTAAGCCGAGAAACTACATTTCTACGACCATCATACCATCATTCTCACCTGTATTTGTCAATAATCCAGGCCTAGGTGGGCATAGTTTAAGGAAAATCAGCTGACTCCGAGGTCATTTATTCTGCGATAAAATCAAATATCGACCTAATATCACAATTAATATACCGCTAAGTACAATGGTCGCAGAAAGCCCTAAGCGCAGCGTGATCGCTTCACCAATAAATAAGACTCCGCCGATTGCTGCAATGATAGGCACGGTCAATTGTACCACTGCCGCTTGCGTTGCAGACAAACCACGCAAGGCAACGTACCAAATGCTATAACCCACACCGGACGCTATCGCACCCGACAAAATGGCAAATACGCTGCCTGAGACGGTATATTTTGCACCCTGCAGAGTCACCAGCAGCAGAATAAACACCAGGGGCAAAGTACGTATAAAATTGAAACAGGTATCGGCGAGTGGATTCTTTGAGTCCCTACCCTTCAGGGTATAAACCCCCCATGACACGCC
>JBGMRO010000064.1:0-11673 GCA_048061555.1 Thiohalomonadales bacterium
ATCAAAAATACACGTATAAATATAAAGTGTATTAATAACAACGGAAGCTATTAACCATACTAATAATATGTATTAATTTTAAAAGGTAAGTTCAAGGTCCTAGGTTTTTTTGACCTTTAGCCTTTAACCTAGAACCTTTAACCTATTTTTTAACGTGTCTGGAATCCTACCTCAAAACGATAAGACAGATTATCGACGCTGCCGGAAGTATCGTAGTCTAACCAGGTTTTATCGACACTGCCGCGTATGAACATAGATCGGTTCAAATCCATCCTTAGACCGAGGCCGACGCCGTAGCTAAACTTTGTCGAGGTGTAGGTCAGTGCGTAGGTGTTACAGACATAACCCCAGTAGTAGTCCCACCAACAACCCGTACCGCCTTCACCGGTCGGTATATTAGAATCCACAAAGGTCCAACCCATCGAAGCGCTAACAAAGGGCGTAAAGCGGTTGTCCAGAAAGTGGTAATAACCACGAGCGCCGATATTGCTGGTATCTATCCTGCCGTTGATTTGTTCAGTAGTACCATTACCATCGTCCAAGACACGTGTGCCACTATAGCTGGGGGAGTGCCAATTGGCATCAAAAGCCAATAATAACTTCTCACTAAAGTTGAAACCAAATCCCATGGCAAAACCGGAATCACTGGTAAGATCTGCCTTTGAGCCCCGATCACCACCGACCGATTTAGATTTTAAATAATCCAAACCAAAATTAAACTCCCAATTATTGGTGCGGTCGCTCTTGGGATTTGAGGCGGCGTTAATGGATTGGCTTGCGAATAAAAACACAGTGAGTGTGCACAGTATTAAAGAGAGTGGCGTTTTTCTAATTTTCATTTTTTTAAATTTCCTAATAAAATATTTGATATCAAATATCGATCGTGATCGTTCTACAGGGCTCATGATAATGAGCCTGGCCATACTAACATAACAGCCGCAGCGGAAAAATGGTGTGGTTAAAATATAAGCATTTTGTGTGTGATTCATTACCCTCAATCGAAGATGTCACTAATTGTTGACAGGACTAGCGGTCGTTGTTATAGAGTCGTTATAGTAGGGTTAGCATACTCGCGCTGGTAGGCATTCAAAAATAACACTCATGGGGAAATGTTACATATGGATCTTATACCCTTATTACATAAAATGATTGAACATCAGGCCTCCGATTTATTTGTGTCCGTCGGTGCGCCGCCGATTATTAAGATCGAAGGCCAGTCGTTGTCACTCGGTAGCGATATCGTGACAGCAGCGCAGGCGCAAAAACTGGCCTATTCCATTATGGATGAGGAAAAAACCCGTACCTTTGAAACGTCCTTGGAACTCAATTTGGCACTGAGTCTAGATCAAATCGGCAGATTTAGAGTCAATGTTTTTCGGCAACGCGGTGAGCCTGCGATGGTGGTTCGTTATGTCAAAAGCCATGTGCCCTCAATCGAAGAATTGGGACTGCCGAAACTATTGTGCGAACTTATTATGGAAGAACGCGGGCTCATCTTAGTCGTGGGTGGCACCGGCACGGGTAAGTCGACTACGCTGGCATCCATGATTGACTATCGCAATAGCCACCATGCGGGGCATATCCTTACAGTAGAAGACCCTGTGGAGTTTATCCACGAGCACAAAAAATCATTGGTGAATCAGCGCGAGGTGGGGTTGGATACACTTTCCTACGAAAACGCCTTAAAAAATGCCTTACGTGAGGCGCCGGATGTCATTATGATTGGGGAGTGTCGGGATCTGGATACCATGAAACACGCCGTCTCCTATGCGGAAACGGGGCACTTGTGTATTACCACCTTGCACGCCAATAATGCCAATCAGGCCCTAGAACGGGTGCTCAATTTTTTTCCTGAAACGGCGCAACGTCAATTATACTTGGATTTATCATCACATTTGAAGGCCGTCATATCGCAACGCTTGGCGATCGGTATTGATGGCAAACGGGTCGCGGCAGTAGAGATTATGGTCAATACCCCGTATATCTCAGAACTGATTCAAAAAGGACAGTTTGAAAAAATTAAAGATGCCATGATAAAGACAGAGGGACGCATAGGACAGACATTCGATGAGGCGTTATATCGATTGTACAAAGAAGAAAAAATTACTGAGCAGGAGGCGTTGCGCTTAGCAGATTCTCGAAATAATTTGTCGTTAAAAATTCGCCTGACTGCACCAAAACAGCAAACGCAGGGGGCAGAAGAAAAAACGGTCAAATACAATAAAAATGCGCCTTTTGATGACTACACTACGTTCACAGTCACGCCACTCAAAGTGAGTAACAAACGTCGACCTGATTCACAACAATTATTGAATGAGGCTATATCGAATGACTTTCGGAATAAAGGATATTTAAAAGTAAACCAAAATCCAGATATTGATGTTCAATATGTGCTCGGGATAAAAGAAAGTGACAAGTTAGCGCTGGTACCCATGGAGGGTGAAGAAGACCCCTTTACTTCTATATCTGAAGATTCCGATTCTCATGCATCGTTGTTGATTAATATTATTGATTGTAAAACAAAAAAACCCGTATGGCGGCTCAATTATTCGAGAGAATTGAAAGGTCCGTTACTTTCGCAGGAAGAAGTCAATGCCGAGTTTGGTATCCTCATGCAGGACTATCCTGACGTGAATAAATAGCGATTAGCGAGGGTGTTTGGCGTGCGTGCGTTGCCGCAATATGACATCTATGGTAACATCATATTGGGTCACGTATTATTTAAGTATTTGGAGTAACCACTAGTGGATAGAACAAAAAAAACAAAAACACTGTCACGAATATATCTGCTTGTTGTGATTTCCCTTTTAATGACTTTACCGCTTCAGGTACTTGCCAGTGACACCGTAACGATGGAGCCCGTGGATTTGCCGTCCAGTGGCTCCGCACCGGCGGCGTCGCAATCTAACACGGCACCCTCCGAGCAGCAAGCGCAACCACCTGCGGCGCAAGTGCAACCATGGTTCTTCGGTGGTACGATCGGTTTAGGTTTGGGTGATGTCGAGTATTACGAATTATCTCCTATGATAGGGCGCAACCTAAATCCAAAAACGACGTTGGGTGTTAGTTTCATGTATCGCTATCGTAAGGATAAACGCTACGAACCTGATTATTCCACTAACGACTATGGTGCGACGCTTTTCGGGCGTTTTAACCTAACGCCAAAATTTTATTTGCAAGCAGAATACGAATACTTGGACTATGAATATGCCAGTATAGATGGTAGGGGGAATGTAATAGAAACCCTGCAAGACGATTTTACCAGCTTCTTGGCCGGAGCTGGCCTGCGTAGCCCTTTGGGAAAAAATGCGTCTATGTATATAACAGCCATGTATAATTTTAATTACGATGACGCAAATAGCCCCTATACCGATCCCATTAGTATTCGAGTGGGTGTAGGCGTGGGGTATTAACGCTCGAAACTATAATAAATGTCGCCGCTAGATGCATCGGACGCCGTATCCATTTCTAGAGACCAGTTGTCACTGAGTTTGTAGCGCATATTAAATTCGTCTACAGATTCAAAAAGTCCAAAGGTGTAACCGACGTATAGACGGGGCGAAAGATACTTTCCTAAGGTCAACGCCGAGTCTTCTTTACTCCATCCGCCAGTGAACCTGACCTCGGATAGCCCAAAGCGTTCTTTTAAATTCTTGGTCAAGACGTTATTTCTGTCGGCGATACTACTAACCGTATCAATTAACATTTCTTGATGCCCGGCGCTGGCGTTATCGGATGCCTTGCCGAACATTAAATAGGATAAGGTTTCCGTCTGCGCCATGGCAGGTTCCGAATAAGTATTGAGCTTGGGTTGCAGTAGGCTTCCTCTGACCTTGACGCCTACTTTTATTTGTTCTCTCTCTATATTTCGAATTGCGTCCACATCTAGCCCCGGATTATCCAGTGCTCCGCCCCTGAAGAGTAACCTGCCGCGTTCGATACTAAGATCGCTGCCGTAGGCTCTAAAGCTACCATCACGAATGGCTAATTCTCCACGTCCTACGGCCGCTTTGCCAGGTTCATCTATTATTTCTATCTCACCGTCTATCCATCCCTTGAGCCCAAAACCATCCAGCGAAATATTGTCACCCATTATTAGCTTAATTCGACTAGAGACGGCCCACGGGATTTTATTGGGTGAATTATCTTGCTTATCGACTATGATCACATCTTTCGAATTTACTACGGCACTTTGTAAGTCTAGAGGTCTAAGTTGCGCCTCTGGTATAGTAATCTGACCGTCTATGATTATGAGTCCAGGCTCTATTTTTGCACTCAAAACGGGTGAAATTAAAATCCGCACAGCCGGTAAGTCGACGATCTCAAAGTGCTCGCCCTGCAGTTCGAGTGTAGTTTGCCAGTGTTCGAGGTCGGGTACTTGTATGCTACCGGAGAATTTAATTTTGCCACTCTCGGAGACTATCGAGCCCTGTAAAGTAAATTTATCTTTGTCTGACTCAACGACCCCAATATCAATGTTTTCAAATATTAGGCCTTTAGTGGGAATTGCTAGGCTGCCATTTTTCCAATGGCTTTCTCCGTGAAATACGGGAGTCGAAAGTGTACCCGAAATACTCAAGCGACTATCGATTTCTCCCTTTAATTGCTCGACGTCAATGAGTAGGGCATCAATAAATGCGAGGTCGTCGAGTTTAATCTCGATAGTGAGATCAATGGGTTGATTTTGAAAATTCCTAGTATGTTGCAGGTCTTTTAAATCCCATTCGATTTGTATCCGATTATCGTCCTTAATGACAATTTTTCCATTACCATGAAATCCATATGCATCGAGTTTCATGGCCACTAAGCCGCCTGCATATGCCAAAACGTGTGGGGCGGAGTCTCCACCAGCAGCGAACGAATAGTTACCGGGCGGTAGCTCGATGTTACCTGTTCCTATCGAGGTGCCACCGTCCGGTGTATTAATGTCCATATCCGCATTGATGATGCCATCCATGGAGAAATCGCTGGGTAACCAAGGGCTGAAGAAGGCGATGGGCAATTTTTTAATGGACAGCTTACTGTTCATATTAGCGTCAATCTGGCCGTGGGTCTCTAGACAAATATGGGCGTCTTTTTTATTCCAGCAAGCGCTTGCTATATCGACAATTGTTTTGCTTAGTTTAATATTCACAGGTTTTGCCAATTTCCATTGACCGACCTCAGGTAAACGCCAATCTGCTTTGCCTATGTGGCCGTGCCAAATGTGGTTTATCCATTTTCCCGAGGCGTTCAGCAACAGGCCGGTATTTTCTCCTAATGCCGATACGGAAAATTTATGTTTTTCTATTGATCCCGAGCCATCAATGGTAATTTTTTCGAAGGATTTTTGATAAGCAGTCGCGGCCGTGGAGGTCAGTTGTAACGTAAAAGGCAATTTTTTATTTAGCGTACTCTTCCATGTTAGATCGAGTAATTCGGCCTCGATTTCATCTATTGCCAACGCCGTTGCTGTTAAATGGCCAACAGAAACAGGTGCCGCAGGATCACCGGTTAAACTTCCCTCTGACAGTATTTTACCTTGCAGATTTTTGGATATTACGGATAATTCTTTTGCGTCCAATTGCCATGCAAGGTCGATATTTTTTTCGTCATAGGTACCCACGATACTTAGGTTGTTATCGAGTGACGCTAATTCGAGCTTGTTAATACTTAGTGTTTTTCCATTATAGTTTGCGCTTGCCATACCCGCAATTGGGTAGTGAGATATTATCCCTTCTAGCTGTTCAATGTTTATCTCGATTTGAGTGGTATCATTACTGATTTTTCCTACACTACTCGCAATTAAATTAATTCGGCCTGGTAATTCCGTAGAAATATAGCCGGTATCAATATCATAGCTCTCCAATATCAATTGCCAACTTAACAGTGGTCGCCAGGCGATTTGTCCCTGCACCTTACTCTGTCCATTAAAGGACTCTGCCAACAAATAATTTACCGTAAACTGCTGTAGATCCCCGGATCCATCTAAGACCCAGGTACCTGCATCAAGTTCTTGCGCATTGAGACGGAATTGAGCTTTCACGTTATAGTCATTCAGGTCACCGCTAATTTCAGCGGTCCCTGCAGGGCTTTCGACGTCTGCTTTCCCCTGCATTGGCCAACTTAATGATTGCCAATTGATCTGAGCCTGGAGTTTTTGTTCTGCAAGCGACCATTTTCCTTTGCCCGCGATGTGCACTTTATTTTCCGGTAATTCCAATTCGAGCTTCAAGATATTGATCGTTTTCTCGCTAAAGCGGAGGCGTGAATGTAGATCCACGGTGTGCTGTGGTAGGTCGATAAAATCGTTACGCAGTTGACCGTCGATGTTGATTATGGCGCTATCGCCATAGGCGTGTAAGTCAACTCCGATAGTGTTTGGCGGAAAATCCGACTTAATGTTATCTAGCGGTATATCGTTACTACTGATAATTGATTCCCATTTCAGCGTGCCGAATAGATCTGAGATTTGCACATTAATCTGAGCTTTTGCAGGTGAGCTGACATTGGTATCGAGCTTGAGTTGCTCCAGGCTGCCCGATAGTAAGCTGCTCCCGGATATCGTATTGTAATCGGGGATCGTTACGCGCCACTCTAGGGTTAGCTTATTATTTAACGGGTCATTAAAATTAAAATCGCCGTATGCCTTAATCTGGTAGGTGTCTGTTATTAGTGTGTGGCGAACAACCTGTATTCCGTCGTTGCTCCATTGTGCATCGAGCAGAATACGTTTGGCCGAAAATAGCATCTGTTTTTTATCGCTAATATGTATGTTATCGATCTCTACATTATTGGCAATTAGGTCGATTGGGGGTTGTTTGAGTAGGGCCTGATAATCGAGTTCGTTGTCGACGGTGTTATTCTGATTGATAACAGATATTTCGACCTGCTTGGCGTTGAACGACTCAAAATAGAGTTGTTTATTGATGAGTGCCGATAACTTTATTTTTGCGGAAATATAATCTGCCTGAAATAGAATACTATCGTCTTGGTACTGCAGCTCTCGAAGCACAATTCCGTCACGTAGGTTGCCATGCAAAGACTGCCATTGCACGGTACCGGGGATGAAATGCTGGGCGAATTTTATTACCCGAATCAAGCCCGCTTCGGTGGTGAGCAGAGACCAAGCGATGGCACCACCTGCCAATAAAAGAGAAGTACACAACATTACTGCGATCAGGAGATACCTTCGGCGAGTCCTTTTGTATGTGGGTGGTTCGCGATTGCTTTTCTGCGGGACTATAATTTTTAAGGTAATTGTCACAAATCAGGCCCGACGGTTACATGGATTTTCCACGGGCGATTTTCTTCGCTGTAGGCTAAGGCGTAATCGACTCGTAGCATACCTATCGGTAGTTTATATCGAATGCCGGTACCGATGCCAATAGACAACGGATCTTTGACATCATTGAAGGCGCTGCCAGCATCATAAAAGATGGCCGCCAACCAATTTTCTGATAAATTATGATCGTATTCAAGACTGAGTTCAGCAATTTGATGGCCACCGATGACATTGTTGGTACTGTCTTTTGGCCCTAGAGACTCGTAGGTATAACCTCGGATACTGTTATCCCCACCGGCGAAAAAACGATAGCTGGGCGGTAGTCGATCAAAATCTCCAGTGACCACTGTGCCTAGTTTTCCGCGAAACAACAACCGACCGTTCTTTATTGGCTGATAAATGTATTTCCCGGTCGCGACTGCTCGGGCTACATTTATATCTGATAGTAGTGATTCTGACGCGGCTTTTAGCTCCAGCGTCAATTTGAATCCCCTATTAGGAAATATAAGGTTATTTGATTGACCTTTTGATAAAAAGATACCGGGTGTGAATAAAAAGGTCGTATCAGATTGTATGCCTACGGTAAAGTCTGTATTTTCAAACTCAATAAATAGACTTCTACGCCATTCTTTTTGTTCGGACTGCAGGCTAAATCCCAAAGTTTGTTCAATACTCTCACTTGTAACGGTGGATTGATTACGTAGGCCGGCGGCAACTTCGGCTCTTTCAGTGCGTGGATCCGCTAGTGGAATCCAATAACTCAATTGATATTCTTTTTTGATTTCCGACAGTGTAATATCGGCACTGATCTTGTGTCCACGATTACCCAGTACACGACGTTGCCAACCAAATTTACCACGGATACCGGTGTCCGTGCCATAGCCTAGTCCCAGGTCAAATTTGTTGGGTTTATTCAACCTTAGGCCAACGTTTATAGGGATTTGATAGTCTTTAATAATATCGCGCTGCGGTAAGACATCCACGTTTGCAAAGTAACCGCTGCCCTCT
The DNA here is from genome assembly GCA_048061555.1 of Thiohalomonadales bacterium. Lineage (GTDB taxonomy): Bacteria > Pseudomonadota > Gammaproteobacteria > SZUA-152 > SZUA-152 > JBGMRO01. The sequence continues at coordinate 8,273 of JBGMRO010000064.1, forward strand.
AAGTCTGCCTGCAATTGTTGTAGCTTATCCGAGCGAAAGGGATCACCTTGCTGATAATCGAGATAACGAGATAACAATGAGTCGTTGATCTGTGTATTTTGAAAGCGGGTATTACCAAAAAAGTGCTGTTTGCCGGTCTGCAATTGTAGAACAATATTCGCACTGTTCTTCGATATATCTACGAGTAATTTATTTTCCACATATTTTGCATTGGCAAAACCTTCTGCGAGGGCTGCACTGATGAGCTTTGATTTTCCCTGTTCATACAGGCGATGTAGCAAATAGTCGCCGGTCTGTAACGGAAATTTCTTAATCGCTTCTGTTAATGATTTAAAATTTCTTCCTTGACCTTTAATCGTAATAGTAATATTTTTTACTAGTATTTGTTGGCCTACATTAATGCGATATCGAGCGCGCCACTCTCCGTTGACGTTTTCTAAGTCGTTTTTAAATGTCGGTTTATAAAAGCCGAAGGGTCTCAAGGCCTGCCTAATTTCTTCATTACTGCGATTAAAATAGTTGCGTATACGGTTTTCGCTTAAACTTGGGTTCTCTTTTTCTTGTGCCAATGTGAGATAGGCCAAGACGTTGGCCCGCAACTCATTGTTTAGACCCTCAACAACAATCTTAATTTTCGCTGACATGACTTGACCACTGTATGACAAAATTAGTACCACACACAGCCAGCGAACATAGTAAATAGCGGAAATAGTTGAAATTATTACTGATCGTGGCGTTGTATTGCTAGTAACGAGTGGCGTAATCATATCGTTGTGGGGTGGGGCGTGTGAGGCTAGTGATTGAATTTCAGGATTATCACTCCTAGAGATTTACCTGCATAGCACTATTTCGTAACGATATAATACTATGCAAGCAGCACGAGCCCTATTTAAGTGGAGAAGTTAAGATTTTGGCAGTTTTTTAAACATTTCTTCGATCGCGTATTGTAGGCGAATTTTTGTCGTCTCAGTACCTGCGTTTTTTACCCCAGCGTGGGCGCTTGCCACCCAAACCACGTATTGGGTCTTGGCGTCAATAAAGGTAATCAATAATTCTCCTTTTGGCACATTTTTTTTGATCATCATGCCCGTATCGGGGTCGGCCTTCAATTTAAGTCGATCCATGTTTACCCCCAGCACATAGGAAAGATATAAATCGGGGCTTTTTTCCGACTCTGTCAATCCTTGTTTCTTCATTTCTTTATTAACGTGGGTGGTGATATGTTCTTCGACATTAAAACCTGGGGCATTTAGATTCTTATCAGGGTCAATAAGGATTTCAGCCGTTGCTAACCACGTATAGGTCTTGTAGTTCGCGAGGTTTGCATTACGGTCTAATTTAGATTCAATACTGATGTCTTCTACCGCAGTGGTGGGTTGTGTTTGGCATGCGGAGAGTAGAAAGGTTCCGCTAAGGAATAATAGCAGTAATTGTTTTTTCATTATGTAATGCACCTTTTAAAATGGCGAATAGTAACTACTCAGACAGTCCCGGTAAAGCTTCATCTCTACGTTTAAAAATGGTCATTTACCTGTGTAAACTCACGTTTAGTTACTGTTATTCTGTGTTATTAGCAGAATTACAGTAACTTATCTTAAGATTTTTGCCTTGATATGAAGCGTTACCGGAACTGCCTGAGCAGCTACAAATGTAAGAAATAAGTTACTTCGTTGCCAACTTTGTGCCTATTGGCATGAGTAGTCTATGGTGAATAAACCATTAAAATTAGAAAATTATGGATAATAAACGAGCAAAAAATCAGACAGAAAACGCCCACCATAACACACTATAGCGTCAGGCGCAGTCAAGGTTTACCAATTTTAGGAACACTAATACCCCTCGTAGGGGATACTGAAAAGAGTCTCTAGATACTAACATGTGAGCATGTAGACCGTTTCATGTAAAATATGACCTGAGTCACAATATTGTCGATATATATCGAACTTTTGAATGAGGAAAAGATCACTATGCAAAAGAAATGGATCAAAGGAATTACGGTTTTGTGTCTACCTTTGCTGTTCTCGGCCTGTGCCAGCCATGGTTTACACCATGGCTCAGGAGGGGCAACGCCGATGGAGATGAGTGGTGGTGAGGATGGACCCGCTTATATCTCTATAGAAAAAACCGTGGTGAAAATGGCGATAGCCAAAGATATTAGCCTCGATGAAGCCGTAGAGTCTATGAAGCTACGAGCCAATGAACTAAATATTAAATTGGTAGCAGAGTTACCTTTATCTAAGCAGATCAAAGCGATGGGTGAATCGTCTCGACGTATGGCGATTTATCAATTTTGTGATGCGCTCACGGCCAAGAAAATGGTGGAGTACGATATAAATTTTGCGGCTTATTTACCCTGCCGAATTTCCTTGGTGGAGGATAGCCATGGTCGGGGTTGGTTGCTGATGATGGATTTAGATCTATTGATTAATGACCCAAATCTTGACGAGAGTTTACGGAAAACCGCTGCCGGTGTGCGTGATAGTCTAATAGAGATCATGACTGCCGGCGCCAATGGAGAATTGTGATTTTATTTAATAGGACATCCCCATTAGTGACATAAATCCTATGCATGTGATACGCGGTAAACCCGATCCGATTATGCAGACCCAAGCTTGGATTGAGCAGGTCGTTATAGGCTGTGGTTTTTGCCCATTTGCCAATTCAGTCTATCAAAAAAAACAAATTCGCTATACGGTCGCGCATAATAGTGACCTCACTGATTGTTTAGCGGTGTTGCTTAATGAGTGTGTTTATCTGGATACTAATAATGATGTCGATACGGCTTTCGTGATATACACGGCGGCCTTTGCTGGCTTCAAGGATTATCTAGATGCGGCGAATTTAGCAGAAGACTTGATGCTAAAGCACGCCTATCAAGGCGTGTATCAACTTGCTAGTTTCCATCCAGATTATTGTTTTGCGCAGCAATCTCAGCACGATCCAGCGAACTATACCAATAGATCACCCTTGCCGATGTTTCATATTCTACGTGAATCGAGTCTAGATGAAGCCTTGCGATCTTATCCGAATCCCGAAGTTATACCAGAAAAAAATGTTGCCTTTGCCAGAGAAAAGGGCATAACGTATATGCAAGGTCTTTTGCATAATTGTCAGGCAATAAAGTAACTCAACCCTGCATTATCCCGGAGGAGGCATGGTCAATATTTCAGTGAGTGCACTATCAATTTATCCAGTTAAATCTCTCGCTGGGATAGCGCTAGGATCGAGCCGGGTGGAAGACTTTGGTTTACGTCATGATCGTCGATGGATGCTGGTCGATACAAATCGAAAATTTATTAGCCAACGTGATCAAGCGCGTATGTGCCTTATTTCTACTCAATTGACGGAAGACTCATTGCAGTTAAGCGCCGCTGGGTTAGACCCATTATCGATTGATATGC
>JBGMRO010000065.1:0-10405 GCA_048061555.1 Thiohalomonadales bacterium
ATCTTAACGGCCTTGATTATCTCATTTATCGTAGGCCCGATAATGATACGGAAATTGAGCCAATATCAGATCGGGCAATCCGTTAGAGCTGATGGCCCCGAGTCACATTTATCTAAGGCCGGTACCCCGACAATGGGAGGGGCGCTAATACTTGTTGCGATAGCGATTAGCACACTTTTATGGAGCGACTTGTCTAATCGCTATGTATGGATTGTCTTGTTTGTTACCTTATCGTGCGGGGTTATTGGTTGGGTTGACGACTATAAAAAAGTTGTGGAAAAAAACTCTGTCGGGTTGCGAGGGAAATACAAATATTTCTGGCAGTCAGTGGTTGCGTTTATCGCTGCAGTAACCTTATATTCGACCGCTACAAATCCCGCCGAAACGACTTTGTACATACCTTTTTTTAAAGACGTTGCAATACAAATGGGATGGTTTTTTGTGGTGTTTACCTACTTCGTGATCGTGGGTACTAGTAATGCTGTCAACTTAACGGATGGTTTGGATGGTTTAGCGGTGCTACCGACGGTACTCGTTTGTGCGGCCTTAGGCATTTTTGCGTATGTCACTGGTCATGTAAAGTTCGCCGAGTATTTGGGTATTGCATATATTCATGGCGTTGGAGAAATGGTGGTATTTTGTGGCGCGATAGTCGGCGCGGGTTTAGGTTTCCTTTGGTTTAATGCCTATCCAGCCCAGGTTTTCATGGGAGATGTAGGTGCCTTGGCATTGGGGGCTGCATTGGGTGTAGTCGCCGTTGTAGTGCGACAAGAAATTGTTTTACTCATTATGGGCGGCGTGTTCGTGATGGAGACACTGTCTGTGATAATCCAGGTTGCATCGTTCAAACTAACGGGGAAACGCGTATTTCGCATGGCACCGCTACACCACCACTATGAACTGTTGGGTTGGCCCGAGCCAAGGGTTATCGTTAGATTTTGGATTATTACCGTTATATTGACCTTGGTTGGTCTGGCATCGTTAAAGATACGCTAATGAAAAGTGCAGAGAATACTATCTTGGCGAAAAGTATGGAAAACAAAATAGTGATACTGGGGTTGGGCAAGAGCGGCGTGTCCGTTGCACGTTTTTTACGTGCCCAAGGTCAGGCTTTTATTGCTATGGATACGCGCACGCAACCACCCGAGGCGAAAGAGATAGCAAAATTCATTCCGCGGGATTGGGTAAGCCTGGGAGAGTGTAATCAAGCAATGCTGAATTCTGCAAGTACAATAGTGCTTAGTCCCGGCCTCGCATTGACATCACCGTATATCGCCGAAGCAATCGAAAAGGGTGTTGAGGTTATAGGTGATATCGAATTGTTCGTGCGTAATGCTGATGCGCCTATAGTAGCCATAACAGGTTCCAACGGTAAAACGACCGTGACCAGTTTACTCGCGCAAATGGCGAAAGATTGCGATGTAAATGTAAAGGTGGGCGGCAATATCGGCGTGCCCGCGCTAGATTTATTGGACCACAGTCACGCAGAAAAACCAGTATTTTATATATTGGAATTATCGAGCTTTCAACTAGAGACAGTGCAAAAATTGAACGCAGAAATTGTTACGGTATTGAATATCAGCCCTGATCATATGGATCGATATGCTGGAGTCGATGAATATGCAGCTGCCAAGTATCGAATCTATACGGGCGAAGGTATTGCCGTCATTAACAAACAAGAATTGGCGCATTGGGGCGACAGCTATCTACCCGTAGATGAGCAATCTCGCCGACTGGTTAGTTTTGGATTAGGTAAACCCAATCCAAAAGAGTTTGGGATTAAAGGGTGCGACGCGGCCGAATATATCTGTTATGGCGACAAAAACCTATTTACCACAGAAGATGTTAAGTTACTAGGCACGCATAATCTTCAGAATATTTTAGCGGCATTGACACTAGGAAAGGCGATGGCCTTACCGATTGACTCAATGGTCAAAACAATCATTGCTTATCCAGGGCTGCCACATCGTACTGAATGGGTTGCGAGTCACGCCGGTGTGACCTGGATAAACGATTCGAAAGGTACCAACGTTGGCGCAACGATTGCCGCATTGGAGGGATTACCTGGTGACAAAATACTGATCGCCGGTGGCGTTGGTAAAGATGCGGATTTTTCATTGTTGCGCAAGGCAGTCACTCAAGGTGTAAGCAAAGTCGTGTTGTATGGGCAGGACGCGACAAAGATAGAGAATGCGTTAAGTGGATGTGCAGAAATACAACTCGTCGAAGGGCTGAAAGCGGCTATTCAAGCAGCGAAACGTTCTGCGTTACCGGGCAATTTAGTTTTGTTTTCACCAGCCTGTGCCAGTTTTGATCAATTTCAAAGCTATGAGGCACGTGGAAATATGTTTAAGCAACTCGTTGCGGAGCTAATGGTATGTTAGTTCGAGCCTTAGATTCCAAGCTACGCTTCCCTAGTCAGACGAACCCGAGAAAATCGGAATTGGTCATGGACTACTGGTTGTTTATGTCAGCAATTACCTTATTGCTGCTTGGTTTGGTTATGGTTGCGTCAGCATCTGCGTCAATCGCGGACCGAAATACCGGAGATGCGTTTTATTACGTCTGGAGGCAGATGACGTACATTATCATCGGATTGGTGGCGGCTTGGTATACACTGAAGACTAAAATAAATATCTGGCAGAAGCTGAATCCTATATTGCTATTTAGCGGGGTTTTGTTACTTATCCTGGTTATCGTTGTGGGTCGTGAGGTTAACGGAAGTACCCGTTGGTTGTCGTTAGGGTTTATTAATGTGCAACCGTCCGAGATCGTTAAGTTGTTCATGGTGATGTATATGTCAGGTTATTTAGTGCGTCATGGTGATGAGGTGAGGAATAGTTTTAAAGGTTTTTTTAAGCCAATAATTATAGTCTCGATTCTTTCAATATTGTTTTTATTGGAACCCGATTTCGGTTCTACAGCAGTGCTAGCGGTCACTACGCTGGGTATGTTGTTCATTGGTGGTATGCGAATTAGACAATTTGTGATGTTACTCGGGGTTATGCTTGCAGGATTCACCATCGTAGCCATGGCCGCGCCGTATCGAATGGAGCGTTTGCGATCATTTCTGAACCCTTGGGAAGACCCTTTTAATACCGGTTTTCAATTAACACAGGCATTGATAGCCTTTGGAAAGGGAGAATGGTTTGGGGTCGGTTTAGGTGGCAGTATACAGAAATTATTTTATTTGCCAGAGGCGCACACAGATTTCCTGTTTGCCGTACTCGCGGAAGAACTGGGTTTAGTCGGCGCGATAGGCGTTATTAGTCTTTTTGCTATTATAGTCTACCGCGCGTTTTGGATAGGTTATCGCGCTTATCTTGACGATCGTTTGTTTTCTGCCTATCTCGCGCATGGCTTGGGGCTACTTATTGCTACACAGGCGTTTACGAATATAGGTGTAAATTTAGGCGTGTTGCCTACCAAAGGATTACCACTACCCTTAATGAGCTATGGTGGTAGCAGCGTAGTCGTTACGTGTATTGCTTGCGCCGTTTTGCTTCGTATACATCATGAAAACCAATCACCTCAGGCGAGTTACATGAGTCGAAGGCACGCGAGTTTGGGTGAATATGGTTAATACTGACCAAAGAAAACTTAAAGTTATGGTGATGGCTGGAGGCACCGGAGGGCATGTTTTTCCTGCACTCGCGGTAGCCCGTGAATTACAATCTCATGGTGCAGAAATAATGTGGTTGGGTACACGAAGGGGCTTGGAATCAGAGGTTATACCCGCCGCAGGCATACCCATAACGTTTGTCAATATTGCGGGATTGCGTGGTAACGGGTTGTTGGGTTGGTTATTCGCACCCTATCGGATTGCAGGGGCTCTAATTCAGGTGATCGCCGGGGTGCGCAAATTCGGACCTCACGTTGTTTTAGGCTTAGGTGGATTTGTGACAGGGCCGGGTGGTATTGCGGCTTGGTTACTGCGAATTCCATTGGTTATTCACGAACAAAATGCAATTGCGGGATTAACAAATAGGTTGTTGGCCCCGTTTTCGAAATTAGTATTACTAGGTTTTCCCAATACCTTTAAGTCGAGCAAGGCGATCCATACGGGTAACCCGGTACGTGCAGATATCTTGGCGTTGGCTGGGAATGGACCCAAAAGTAACTCAGATCGAGTACATTTGTTGATTGTAGGGGGTAGTTTGGGTGCCAAGGCCTTAAACGAGACAGTGCCCAATGCATTACACGAAATGAAAAATGAACAAACATTTGAAGTATGGCATCAGACGGGAAAAAAACTTTGTACAGAGACTCAAGCCTTGTATGCGAAACTCAAAATGGATGGCAGGGTTGAGGCATTTATCGAAGATATGTCCACGGCCTACGCTTGGGCCGATTTGGTCGTCTGTCGAGCGGGCGCCTTGACGGTTGCGGAGTTGGCGGCATCGGGGGTCGCGGCCATTTTAGTACCCTACCCACACGCGGTAGACGATCACCAAACGGCAAATGCACGATATTTGTCTGAGAATGGTGCAGCGATTTTACTTCAGCAAAGCAATTTGACGCCAGACATACTGGTAAAACATCTACGGGAAATACAAGGTTCCGCATTAGAGAAGATGAGGTTGGCTGCACAGAATCTGGCTTTGCCAAATGCTACGAGGGTGGTCGCCAAATATTGTATGGATGTGGCGATTACATAAGAAAATATTTGGCATATTTTAGTCCGTAATAACTGTTTTTTTGATATTGAGACAAGGCGACCGCGAGTGATGGAATTGCCAAGTAATGAAACAGATCGGCTGGGACGTATAAGGCGGATCCACTTGGTTGGGATCGGCGGCGTGGGTATGAGTGGTATCGCAGAGGTACTACTAAATTTGGGTTATATCGTGACTGGCTCTGATCTAAAACACAGCAAGGTTATTGAGCGTTTGGAGACACTAGGCGGGAAAATCGCGCTTGGCCACGCCGAAAACAATACCTTGGGTAGTGATGTTGTGGTTGTATCGAGTGCAGTGGATGAAAATAATCCAGAAGTGGTAGCGGCACGTAATGCACGCATACCGGTTGTCCCAAGGGCTGAAATGCTTGCGGAATTAATGCGATTTCGCTATGGCATTGCGGTGGCGGGGACGCACGGTAAAACAACCACGACCAGTTTGGTCGCTTGTATTCTTGCAGAGGGAGGTTTAGACCCAACATTTGTTATTGGAGGGCGCTTAAATAGTGTGGGTACCCATGCAAAACTAGGGGCTAGCCGCTACATAGTCGCGGAAGCGGATGAAAGCGATGCGTCTTTTTTACATCTTAAACCTATGATGGCAGTGGTTACCAATATAGACAGCGACCATATGTCGACTTATGGCAATGATTTTCAACAACTTAAGCAGGCTTTTAGTGATTTTCTACACCAACTACCCTTTTATGGATTAGCCATAATATGTATTGATGACGAACAGGTCAGGGAGTTGTTACCAAGAATATCTAAACCGACATTGAGTTATGGTTTTTCACATGATGCTGAGGTTCGTGCCTTTGATTGGCGGCAGCAAGGCGCAACGAGTGAATTTTCTGTGGTGAGTAAATATGTGTCTACACCGATGAAGATCAGCTTGAACATGCCGGGCGTACATAACGTATTGAATGCACTGGCGGCTATCGCGGTTGCGCAAGAATTAGCGGTAGATGAACAAGCAATTCAAACAGGTTTAGCAAATTTCTCGGGAATTGCTAGGCGTTTTGAACAACTTGGGGAAATTCCCATTGCATCGGGTTCGGTGATGTTAGTAGACGATTATGCACATCATCCGCGTGAACTCGACGCGACCGTAATCGCGACTCGGGCCAGTTGGCCTGAGCGGCGGTTAGTGTTGGTATTTCAACCGCACAGATACAGTCGCACACGCGACCTATTCGAAGATTTTGTTGAGGTACTGAGCTCTGTGGATGTATTAATACTAACAGAGGTATTCGCGGCGGGGGAGTCTGCGATTGCGGGTGCGGATGGCCGCGCATTAATTCGCGCGATTCGCTCACGTGGGCACATCGAACCGGTTTTTGTTGAAAAGGTAGATGACATAGATGCAACTTTAGTGGATTTGCTCAAAGACGGAGATATATTACTGACTAGCGGAGCCGGCAGCATTGGAGTATTTGCGGCAAAATTACCCGAACGTTTACGTGAGCTAAATCCATGATGGCCGCAGATAAACGCGCTATGTACGACGGTGAGTTACGTTTTGACGAACCTATGTCTAAGCATACATCTTGGCGTGTGGGTGGTCCGGCGCAGCGATATTATAGGCCGCTTGACATCGCTGATTTAGCCTTTTATTTATCAGACTTAAGACCACAAGAATGTATTACCTGGGTGGGTTTAGGGAGTAACTTGTTGGTACGGGATGGTGGCGTTCGCGGAACGGTTATCGCGACGAGTGGACGTTTAAATAACCTAAAGAGTGTCGGGTCTACACATAATATAGTTAGGGCTGAAGCGGGCGTTTCCTGTGCAAAAGTCGCCAGATTTAGTGCTCGTTTGGGACTCGTTGGTGCGGAATTTTTGGCAGGTATTCCAGGCACGATCGGCGGTGCTTTGGCGATGAATGCAGGTGCCTTTGGTGGCGAAACTTGGGCCATCGTATCCCAAGTTGAGGTCATGTCAAAAAACGGGGCTAGGAAAAATCGTAGTCGGGACGAATATGAGATCGGATATCGGACGGTGAAGGGTCCAGTAAATGAATGGTTTATTGCGGCCGATTTTCGCTTGGATAGCGGTGATAGCGAGCAGGCATCGCAAAAAATCAGAGGCCTATTGGCAAAAAGATCGCAAACACAACCGACGCAGTTACCTAACGCAGGTTCGGTATTCCGCAATCCCAAACAGGATTATTCTGCGCGGCTCATAGAGGCCTGTGGGTTAAAAGGACACACTATTGGTGGCGCTTGCGTATCGGAGAAACATGCAAATTTTATAATTAATACCGGCAATGCAACAGCCAGAGACATAGAGCGACTAATTTTGGAAATACAAAAAGTCGTACTGCGTAACGAAGGAGTGTTGCTTGAGCCTGAAGTCCGCATAGTCGGTGAGGCGCAGATTCTATGAGGGCATATTATTCAGCTTCCTGCGGACAGTCCCTATGTTTTAATGTGCCCAATAGTAGAACGCTTGGTTGTAGAACACTTGATTGTAGAATACTTAGTCGTAGAACACCTTTTTGTAAAATACTCTGCGGTAAAAGAAGGGACGACAAATAATGACTAGTGAAGCTGAAATATCAAAATTCGGGAAGGTCGCCGTTATCTTGGGTGGGACTTCTGCTGAGCGAGAGGTTTCGTTAAACAGTGGTCACGCCATTGTGAAGGCATTATTGACGTGCGGGGTCGATGCGCATGCGGTAGACGCAGGCAAGGATATAATAAGTGTGCTCGAACGGGATGCATACGATCGGGTTTTTATCGCCCTGCACGGGCGAGGCGGTGAAGATGGGACCTTACAAGGCGCACTGGAATTGATGGGTATACCGTACACGGGTAGTGGGGTATTAGGTTGTGCGATTTCCATGGATAAACTGAGGACCAAGCAATTATGGCAAGGCGTTGGTTTACCGACACCTGAATTCCGCTTGATTACATCGGAAAAATCCTTGTTGCAGGCTGTCAATGATATGAGTTATCCACTTATGTTAAAACCATCGTTGGAAGGGTCTAGCTTGGGTATTTCCAAAATATCCAATGTCGATGACATTCAACATGCGTGGGACAATGCGAGTTCATTTGGTTGTGATGTTATTGCAGAAGCTTGGGTAGAAGGTAAAGAATACACAGCTAGTATTCTAGGTGAACAATGTTTTCCTATTATTAGGTTAGAGACGCCGAATGAAATATACGATTATGCGGCAAAGTATGAGGTGGATACCACTGGGTATTTTTGCCCGAGTGGATTAGATGAGGAGTCCGAACGAAAGTATCGTCAGTTGAGTTTGCAGGCTTTTCGAGCTGTGGGGGCAAGTGGCTGGGGTCGAGTAGACTTCATATGTGACAAGGATGGCAAGCCATGGCTTATCGAAGTCAATACAGTACCTGGTATGACTGATCATAGCTTAGTACCTATGGCTGCTAAGGCAGAGGGGCTCGATTTTGGTCAGCTTGTAACGAAGATACTAGCATTAACGCTAGCAAAAACGTAGATTTTTGACTAGACGTCTTGATTTCAATAACGAATGCTGTAAACAAAATAGATGGTAGGAAAACAATGGATGCGCCAATGAAGGGTAATCGTTTGACACAGAAAAATGGCAATAAAGTTTCCCGGCCGTGGATAATTCGGATTGTGTCTCTGGGGTTTCTTGCTGTTACTATTATGGCAAGCTATCAATTGTTAAGTACCTATTTGTTGCCCATTAAATCACTTTATGTGACCGGTAATATCGAAAATATGGATAAGGAAGATCTCAAACAAACGGTTAAAAAAGAAATCGACGCAGGTTTTTTTGCAGTCAATGTCAATAAAATTAAAACAGCGGTTCAGGAGTTGGATTGGGTTCAAAGTGTCTCTGTAAGACGAGTATGGCCCGATAGTTTGCACATCGAAGTCACCGAGCACATTGCAGTCGCACGCTGGCGAGATCGGTATTTAGTAAACGAGCGTGGTTTCTTATTTGAGGCAAAAGATTTACTGAATAAAAAAATAGTCCTGGACAAAATTTCCAAGTTACCTGTAATTACCGGGCCCAAAAACCTTTTTGAAGAGCTGTACCGCCACTATGGCGATATTAAATCTGTTATTGAAAAAGGGCATCTACAGGTGGTTAAGCTCGAGGTGGATGCACGCCGGGCAACCCGCGTGACGTTATCAAACGGGATAGTATTATTGTTAGGTCGTGTCTTAATAGAGTCTCACGACTATCAGGAGTTGACTCGATTTGTCAGTGCCTACAACAGAACCTTGGTACAATCCGCTATGAATATTCGAGAAATCGATCTGCGTTATACCAATGGTTTCGCGGTACAGTGGAAGGATAGAAAGTTGGCACAAACAAACGTTTTACCTGTTTCCAGTATATAGGATCGTAGGATAATAATATAAGGGCACGATATGGGGAAACGATCAGATCAAAATTTAATCGTGGGCTTGGATATTGGAACATCGAAGATCGCCGCCATTGTCGCATCAGTCAACGAGGAAAATATAATCGAAGTACTGGGTATAGGTTCGCACGTGTCTCGGGGACTTAAAAGAGGTGTGGTCGTCAACATAGAATCTACTGTTCAGTCAATTCGTCGTGCGGTTGAAGAGGCTGAACTTATGGCAGGATGTCAGATCGAATCTGTATTTGCCGGCATCGCAGGTAGTCATATACGTAGTTTAAATTCCCACGGTATTGTAGCGATACGTGATAGAGAAGTAGCGCAAGCCGATGTCGATCGTGTATTGGATGCAGCTAAGGCGGTTGCCATTCCGGCTGACCAAAAAATACTGCATGTATTACCGCAGGAGTTTATTGTTGATACACAAGAAGGTGTGCGCGAACCCGTGGGCATGCATGGTGTGCGGTTAGAGGCCAAAGTACATATGGTAACTGGCGCCATCAGCGCCGCTCAAAACATCGTAAAATGTGTTCGACGTTGCGGACTAGAAGTCGATGATGTGATCTTGGAACAGCTGGCGTCAAGTCACGCGGTGCTCACAGATGACGAAAAAGAGCTAGGTGTATGTTTGGTAGATATCGGGGGCGGCACTACCGATATAGCGGTATTTGCTGAAGGCACGATAAGACATACCGCCGTTATACCCATCGCGGGAGATCAAATTACTAATGATATTGCGGTCGCATTGCGTACGCCAACTCAATACGCCGAAGAAATTAAAAAGCAATTTGCTTGTGCATTAACGCAATTGGCTGGCCCCGACCAAGTGATCGAGGTCCCAAGTGTCGGTGATAGACCTCCGCGTCGCCTGGCACGCCAAACATTGGCAGAGGTTGTTGAGCCGAGGTATGAAGAGTTACTGACCTTAGTGCAGGACGAGTTACGCCGCAGTGGCTTTGATGAAATTTGCGCGGCGGGTGTCGTATTAACAGGTGGTTGTTCAAAAATGGAAGGTGTTATTGAGTTAGCAGAGGAAGTTTTTCACGTGCCGGTGCGTATTGGTGTGCCGATACATATTAGTGGCTTAGTGGAGTTAGTACGTAACCCTATTTATGCGACCGGTGCGGGTCTACTCATGTACGGTCACGAAAATCGTCAAAACTCGAGTTGGGAGTCGAAATCAGATTGGAGTGAGAAGAGTGTTTGGCAACGGATGATCAGTTGGTTTCAGGGGAATTTTTAGTGAGAAAATTTTACAGTTTGTCGGGTAGCAAATTAATTTTTAGTTTAACTATATTCACATAGGAGTGAAAATCATGGCCAATTTTGAGCTTATGGATACGTGCTCTTCGGGCGC
>JBGMRO010000065.1:10505-11656 GCA_048061555.1 Thiohalomonadales bacterium
GGTTTAATCAATGTGGATTTCGCAGATGTGCGTACCGTAATGTCTGAAATGGGGATGGCAATGATGGGGACCGGAGTAGCACGCGGTAACAGTCGGGCGCAGGAGGCTGCAGAGTCTGCCGTGGCAAGTCCTTTGCTCGAAAATGTTGACTTGTCCGGTGCACGTGGCATCTTAGTTAATATAACCGCCGGCCTGGATATGGCTATAGGAGAATTTGAGGAGGTCGGAAATACGATCAAGGCGTTTGCATCGGAAAACGCCACCGTGGTTGTAGGAACCGTGATCGACCAGGACATGGATGAAGAGTTGCGAGTTACTGTGGTTGCAACCGGGCTTGGTAACCCCTTGCAGCAATCTGAAAAACCCATGAAGTTAGTCAATAAACGGCTTGATGGTAGGGTGGACTACAATAAATTAGAGCGACCAACGGTTATGCGTAAATCAGGTTCAAATAGCCGCTATGCCGGTATTAAATCAAGTGACGACTATTTTGACATACCGGCCTTTCTAAGACGACAGGCCGATTGAAGATTGTATATGAAAGTAGAAGTCGGGTAATGACCAAAGACACAAACCGGTGAATTGTTGCCGCGAAGGATGGGCAAAGGCCAAATGACGCCCCGCCATTGGTGGGCCGTCATAGATAAATACAGCTAGCACGAAACCAATACGTAACCCGGGCCCATCTTTCTAGCTGGGTATTGCAGCAAGTGAAAATTTGTTATTCGGCGTGGACCGAGTAAAGCCGCAATACCTCGAAGGATGGGCAAAGGCCAAGTCACGCCCCGCTTTTGGTGGCCGGTTGTAGATAAATACAGCTAGTACATAACCAATACGAAACCCGTGCCCATCTTTAGGTGGGTACCCCCCTCTGTGCTCACCTTTTGGGCATAGTCCTATTTAGTCATAGTCCTATTTAGTCATAGTCCTATAGCATGAAATGACATCGAACGAGCGTCATACCGTCGTATTTCTAAAAATACCACAGCTAAATTCTATTTAATTTGCCCCCCTGTGTAAAAAATAGTCGATTTAGTGGTAAAAATGTGAATTGAGTCACGCTTGTGACTAGGCATTGTGGCGTTTTTTGTGCTAATATTCTCCCGAAGTGTGGTTTTTAAGTCACAAATTTGAAATTGTGGTTTTTATGA
>JBGMRO010000066.1:0-11578 GCA_048061555.1 Thiohalomonadales bacterium
TGATATCTAGATTGGCATGTGGGCACAAAAAGATGTGCCCACCCTACAAAAACCGCCTTAAGTTTGCGTTAAATGGTAGGGTGGGCACGTTTTTTGTGCCCACATGAAACACTGTAGGGGGTGAGTAATTAAGGGAAATGAATAACAATCGAAACAAGTATTACCGGTATGTGCATAGCCTCATACTTTAATTTTTATACAACGACTTTAGCCAACAACACGTTTAGAAAATACCTTACTTGGAAGCTCTATAGAGAAACAAGCTCCGGTCGGATGTAAATTGCTAGCAGTGACTTTACCATTGTGCGCATCCATAACCCGTTTGGAGATTGACAAACCCAGACCGGTGCTAAATTCATTACCGGTCGGTTTGGCACTGAGTGTCTTAAAATCCGAAAATAGATTTTCTATATCCGAAACCGATAAACCGGGCCCTTGGTCCATGACCTTTACGATATCGGTATCATTTTTGGTAAGAATCTCTATGGTAATGCTAGAACCTGCTGGTGAATATTTTATCGCATTGGTTAGCAAATTATCGATGACCTGCCCCATTCTTGCCCGATCCGCAAAACTTGTTAGGACGCTAGAGCCAAGCAATGATATAGACATCGATTTTTTGTTCGCGCTAAATCGACAGATATCACAACGCTCTCTTACCAATTCTACCAGATCGAAGTCGCAGCTATTTATAGATATTGCCCCCCGAGAAATAGCAGCGGTATCGAGCAAATCTCCAATAAGCATACGCATATTGCTGCACGCTTTAATCGCAGTACTGACGAATTTCCGCCGCTCACTAACGCTTATCGAATCATCTTCCTCCAATAGAAGTTCTAAGTAACCTAAAACCCCTGACAGTGGGCTGCGTAAATCGTGTGCCGCCATACCTAAAAAGCTGTCTTTCTGATTGTTGAGCGCGACGAGACTATCGTGAGACTTCTGTAGAGATAAATGTGTACGAACCCTAGCTAATATCTCACTATTATTAAAAGGTTTGACCACATAGTCAACGGCACCAAGTTGAAATGCGTTGCTAATATCTTCGGGTGCTGCCTTCGCAGTAATAAATATAATCGGAATATGTTCTGTAGTCACATTATTTTTTAGTGCTTTACAGGTATCGAATCCAGATAGTCCAGGCATCATCACATCCAACAAGATTAAGTCTACCTTGATACGCTTCACGATGTTTAAGGCTTTCTCGCCCGATGATGCGGCCGCAATATTGTAGCCGACATTCTCTAACGTCTCTCGCAGTACATCGATATTTGCGGGGGTATCATCTACTAATAAAATTCTTGATCCCTTGACATTCATGAATGCGATTCCTGTTAGTTCGTTTTTTGCTGTTGCAATGTCATAGAAATTTCATCCAGTTTCATACTCGCAGAATAACCGGTTAAAAGTTCGCCTAAGTCTTTGTGCGTCAACTCTAATTCAGCAATTTTTACATTCATATCTGTAATTTGTCCCAGCTCCGCTAATTCAATTATGTCACTACGTAAACGCTCCGGAATATCATTCAGGTCAATCTGATTATCGCTCGTCTTTGATGACGATTTTTCTGAAATAGGCGTTACTGGTGGCAACAGTTGCAGTAGTTCCTTCTTTAAATTGTTTAGTGTGATCGGTTTACTTAATATCGAGTCGGCACCGGCTTTATAGAATCGTTTGATATCATGATCAAAGGCCGATGCAGTAGTCATAATTATTTTTGGTGATTTGCCACATGTCAATCTCACCTGCTCCGTTGTGTAAATACCATCTATGCCAGGCATCTTATAATCCATGAAAATGATGTCATACTCGCACAACTTTTTGTCGTCCAGGGCCGCATAGCCACTGTCAACCGTTACGCAGTCACACCCCATAGAGGTCAACATCTGTTGTAATACAATTCTATTGTCTGCATTGTCGTCCACAACCAGCGTAGAAACCAGATTGTGAAAATCGACATCCTGATTTTCTATTTCCCCTTGTTGTTGGGAATGGATAGTATCATCTGCCTTGTGTAAACATAGCGTAAACGAAAAATAAGATCCGCTTTCTGTGCTAGATGACAACTTTAAATCACCACCCATCAGCTTTATAAGGTTTTTAGAAATGGTCAATCCCAAGCCGGTCCCTCCCTTCAGGGTTCCGGCGGCGCCTTGATTAAACGGTTTGAAAATAGTTTTTTGGTCGTTTGCCGAGATACCGATTCCGGTGTCCACGATGTCAAAACAATATATTTGAGTACTTTCACAAGATATTCTTAATGTAACTCCACCCGTCTCGGTAAATTTGATGGCATTACCGAGTAGGTTGATGAGCACTTGACGTAATTTACCCTCATCTCCGACTACAAGCGAATCGCCTAAGTCAGCATCTAATATAAAGCTCCAATCCAGTCCTTTTTCTTCACATTGGTATGAAAACATATCCGATAAGCTACGCGCCAAATCATTTAAATTAAAGACTATCGGTGTCAACGTCTCTCGACCTGACTCAATTTTTGATATATCCAGTATCTCATTTATGATTCTGAGTAAATGATTACCACTGCGCAGTATTTTCTCAATTTTGCCCTTCTGCTTGGCCGGTATTTCGCTATCAATATGGAGCAATTGTGTATAACCAAGGATTGCGTTCATTGGTGTGCGAATTTCATGACTCATATTTGCCAAAAAATTACTCTTTGCCTTGGTCGCAGAAAGTGCCTTGTCGTGCATTTTTTGCAACTTTCCATATTGTTCATCGACGGTGTTTCTGGAGTGTTCTAACGAAATGGCCAGTTGATTAAAAGATTTCGCCAGGTCACCGAGTTCGTCGTTCTGCGTAACCGGAATGCGATAATCCAGTTTATTATTGCCCAACGCAATAGCACCTTCTTTTAGCGTATTGATTCTACGTATAATGTAAATACCGAGAAAAATTGTTACCGCAACCGACAATATAATCTCTATAATGGCGATAATAGAATTGTGTACAACTGCTTCTTGTGTAATTTTCTCAACTTCGGTAATTGAATAACCTATGCACAAATATCCCAAAATTTGACCCGCAACGACTATTTCTTTTTTCAAATCGTAGCTGCCATCTAACATGGCATCCTGATAGGAGTGGTCTTGCTTAAAGTCGGCTGGCTCCTCACCAATAAAGGCAATTTTCTTTTTATGTGTCGTATAGATCGCGATATAGGTAATTTGTGAGAATTCGGCAATGGATTTTAAATTGTCGTTTAGTCTAGCAACATCAAAAACCGCCAAACTTTCCGCCAATGTCGCCGCAATGAGTTCTACCTGAGACTTGACATGGGCATCGAATGAAGCCGCATTTTTTGAGTTAATCAATCGTCCGCTATTCAGTATAAGAATGCTCAGCATTGTTATTTGAATAATAACAATGCTGACAATAAATCGAAATATTAGAGACCGATGCACTGCATTCCCATTTGGCGCTTTAGTTTATGACCGCGAGGGGTTTGTACTCATCAAGTGAGACTTTGCGAAATCCAGGAAATTTGATTAGCTTCAACACTGCTTGACCTTTCTCGTCTTTGTTCATGTCCGCGACCGCATTCTGGGTATCTAGTTGCAGCGTTTTGGGAAGATGTTTCGAGATCAAGATTGCAACACCGGGGTATTTGTCGCTTGAGGCGATTTCTCGCAACCCTAATCTGGAGGCATGTTTTAATAAATAGGTACCCACGATGGCCGCATCGGCCTCATCGACTAAAACGGACCGATAAGCGGCGTTGTGACTTTTGAATGCCACAAACTCTGGGCTAGTGTCACCAACCAGCCCTTTGGCTGTAAAAAGATATCTGCCCACAATCGGAATAAATGCCTTTATGGGTGCATGTGCGACCTTCTTGTTGGCTAAATCGGAGATACTTTTATAAGGGCTATCGGTTTTGACAAGTACATGTGCCGCCAACTTTATCAGTGGCGTCGTCATTAAGTCGTACTCTCCTGTTTTAACGGTTTCAAGCACAAAATGTGGCGCCGTATAAACAAAGTCATATTCGCCCGATTTACTTCGCTGCTGAAACACCTCGAATGAGGGCGCTGTAGTAAGCACAACTTCAATACCGAGTTGCTCGCTCAAATAGTCCCGTAGCGGCGCAAAACGATTAAATAAGGCTACTGGAGACATAAATGGCAATAGACCAAATGTAAGTGTATGTTTTTCTTTTACATTAGCCGAGGCTATGGTCACCATACAGAAAAAGAGCAAAACAATTTTTAGTGTATTTTTCACGTCAAAATCCTGTTATAAAAGATGGGTGTAGTAACAATATCGGATGTTCGCCGACAAGCTTTAAAAATTCTAGGACTATTTGGCGTTTAGGCGGAAATTCTCAGCTTGGTTGGTATGGAAGCATTCCGTAGTGTTCACTATTGGGTACGGAAGTTTCAGCAATGAGAGGAACGCGGTGAAATTGATAACGCCACAGAATATAAAATTAGACTTCTGAACGAATTAGGATAACTATAACGACGCAGAGGTCATTAATAAATCGGTGGTGGGTCGCCCGTCGATGCGATTTGTTGGGATAAAGACGGCGCTCTTGCAGAAAGGTATCAAACCGACAGCGGGCAAAAAGTCGTTAGAGGTAAATGCGGTGGATTATTGAGTCATCGCCGGTAACAAGCCTGGGGGCGGAAGTAATATATACAAAGTCATTAAATAGTGTCATTACCGAAATTGCCTCATCCCCCCAAGCTAATAAAATATGTGCATTCTCACACATTTATTTTTTCATTTTATCCATCATCATGGCCATCATCATGTCCATGCTCTCCATACCCTTCATCATTGTATCCATGTTCGAATTAATCAGCGTTTGCAGTTCCTTTGCATCTTTGGTTTCGTGTATTTTATTCATTAAGGATTTCAATTCTTTCATCTGCTTATGCATAGCTTCCATATCAGTACTACTATGATGACCATCGGCGTCGTGATGCCCTTCACCCGCAAACAACGGTGCTGTGAACGATAATACAAATACGCTTAGCGCAATCAATAAATATTTCTTTTTGAACATGTTGAAGTCCTCTTTCGTTTTAAATAGTTACTTACGTGATGTTAACTCGATAGTTATCCAGTCGACCGACTCCCTACAAAATGTAAGGCTTACAGCATTATAACTAGATGTCAGGTCAATTGCATGGCGACAACATTACAATCTTGTAATATTATAACATTAAGATTTAGTATTGGGCATGGGTCAAATGGAACGGAAGGAATATTAGAGGCTGGTCGCCATGGCGGCCGTGTCAGTCTATCCGGCCTATTACCTATTATATCTCGGTGCCAATTCAGAGGTGTTGTGGCGAGCGCAGATTTTTAAACACACGATTGGCTAGCAAGCCCAAACCATTCACGCTTAGAGGCCTTTAGCGACGTATCTAAACGGAGATCATGAATGAGACTTAAAGCCCCTAGTATTGTTTAACCTAGTTTTGCGGGATTCGTTCTATCGCTCAAGTATTTCGCAAATACATTATATATTGGCGTCCAAATAATGGCGAGCAACCAACCATAGGCATAGCTTTCGACAAAACCAATGAAGATGCTTTTCAGGCTAATCCACTCAAATCCGGGTAACAATCGCTGCCAGGTTTCATACATGGCGTGATCTGGAAAAATAAAATCAAAAACTACGCATAATACAAATAGTATCGCGAATAATAAACCGGTCGCATGGCCTACCGCGACGACTGAAATATCGGTCTTCATAATTTTCCCCCTTGAGGGTGTACACCGTTAATTGATGTCAAGTAACGATTCGGATCGAGTTCAAATTTATCCAAGCAACTCAGGTGGCAAAATCGATAAAGATGCCCACGATACATCATACCGTAGCCTTTATAGACATCAACGAGCATTCCACACACGGGGTCAATATGCGTGAGATTTTTTCCCTTGCCTACTGTGTGATTGAGTACTCGAATACCTTGTCTTTGTGACAAATGAAAACCGCCAAAGATACGCAGCATGATGATAAAAATTGCGGCATAAAAAAGAATTAATAGCAGGACGTCCATTTGCTTAGCTCCTCATCGTTATATTACCGATTTAACTTTTCCAGTATCCAAGAAACCAGGATACTAGAGGAGTTTGATTATTTAAAAAGGGTTCACCCTAAATTCATCAGTTGAATCGTAGCGAGGGTGCCTAAGGTGCTGAAAATAGGATCCCCCTAGACAGGCAACCTAGCCACCTGTCACACATGACATATGATCTCTAGGCATACGCTAGTGATCCATTTGATCTTTCACTTCAGGCACATAAATATATGCTGCAATCATCGCCAGAATACCAACTACGATAATGACCATACCGATTCCGAGGTGCCAAAATTCATAATGCCATGTTCCCAGCATACCTAAGTCCATATTCTGATACATGTTGACCTCCAGTGAGCTTGAGTTATATAAACTGCATTTATAAAGCTATTGGTGCGTTTATAGGAAATTATCTATCTCTATAATATATAGTATAAAACCTGCGTGTAACTCACAGGCAAGTTTTTTATTGATTTATGTCAATAGTTCTAGATTAAGCGAGGATTTTAGTTTGTGGATGGCTACTAGTGTCGGAGTTAAAACTAAATCGGATGCTAGTCTCGATTTTACATAGCATCTCTGAAATACGTTTATTGTCGTCAGTTAAAATGTTCGTGGACACCTGCCCCAATCTTGGGTTCATGAGATATTCTGGTCGGTACTACAGTGAGTCTAACCTGTGGATTTGTAATACTGAAATGATGGGATTTGAGCTTATTTAGATGTAACTACTCACTCCACGCTGTCGATGACTAGTAACAACAAGGGTGGAGTGAATAATTACGTCTCTAGGCAGAAGCAATGTATATGCCCGAAAATATAAACTTAGTGCGAATGCGGTTTATCGTGCCCATGGTCATCATCACCACCGTCATCGTGTCCGTCATCTTTGTTTGCATGTTTTTCATTAGATTCTGAGTCTTCATCATGCCCACCGCCACTGTGATCATGTCCCTTTTCTAGTCGGGCATCCATCGCCAGGTAATCCTCTTTACTCAGCTTCGGTAATTTGTTCACGAAGGCGACAATATCCCACATCTCATTGTCTTTATGGGTCGGTCCCCAGGCAGGCATACCGGTCATCCTGATACCATTTTTTATGGTCCAAAATATTTCAGCGGAAGACATGTTTTCGCTGCTCTTAGCAAGATCGGGGGGAACCGGATTCAATCCCTTGGTCACAGGCGAATCCTTTGCACCAGGTGGGGTATGACAAATCGCACACATTTCTCTATAACTGCGAAACCCTGCGTCGATTTGCTGTTCACCCTTAGGTTCGGGCGCATCAATAGAGGCTGCGTGGACTTTAATCGAATTTATGCGTGCGGTCATAAGTACCCAATGCACGGGGGCCGAGTGTTTCCAACCGGTCGCGACATTAAATAAACCTGTATAAACCACTAGTAATCCTAGAATTGCCGTCACTATACCAGTAATGCCTAATGTCGCAAGAATTGTTCTCATATTTGCCCCTGTTGATTGTATTTGTTTTTACGTTTACAAAAAATTCGCCTAAGAGCAGTATCCCAGGTCTTTCTTTTAAATAATCGTGGAATATAATCTAGGTTAATAACCTTGGTTAAAAAATATAGTAGCTAAGACGCGGTAATTATTCTTATAGCTTTAATCGACTGTTTAATACAAACTTGCTGCCGATGTAACGATCGGTGATAATCTCTAATGTTGATGGTCATGTGGTACAACTTCCATGCTATCTAGTAACAGCTCTTCACTCTCACGCAAAATTTCACGTCGTAGTCGGTCTATCCATTTTCGATCTAACGGGACACCCATTGAATTTAATGTAGTTTCGATTTGCAGTAAGGTGATTTGTAATAAATCATAACTGATTTCAATATGCTTATCTGTTACCGAAAGCTGCTGTATTCCCATCAAAGAATTCAATGCCTTATAGACTCTCGTCACGTCATCAGAGTCCAAAACAGAGTCTAGAACTATTTTACGGTTCTTAATCACTTCTTTGCCGGTCTGTTTAGGTGCCTTCTCCCCCGGGTAACCAATATATAAGTGAGGATTTGCGATAAAACGGTCTTTGCACTGAATTGAGCAAAATGCGAATGGCATTTCTAGATAGACTAATGAGTTTTCATCCGGTCCTACCATCATTTCACAGACAGGATCGATGACCTTATCACTATCCAAGTTCATGTTTTACGTCCCTACTCCTGCATTGATTTAGTCACTATCGAAGGCATCCATTTCCAATTCGCGATAGACAAAATTGGCGTTACTGCGGTGATTTAACTTGTATAGACGGATAGACTGCCAATCCACGAAATCGGCTTGATTAACCGCCTGCTGTAAGTCTATATCCTTTTTGATGGCTTGCAACATCGTTTTGCGTAATCGTTTCATATAGGATTGTGTTTTGACCACCATGGGAAAGGGTGCAGTTTGCGCACTACCGTGTCCGGGAATCATTAATTGAGTAGTGGCAAAACGCTTCAGTACCCATGTCTGTGCATTAATTGCTTGTTGCGAGTTGCCGTCACCCATAAAGGTCGTACGTTGATTAAAAGCTAGGTCAGAGATCCATAGTACATCATCTTCCTTAAAGTGCACCACCAAGTCACCCCAGGAGTGATGTTGGCCCACATTAAATATATGTACTGTTTTATTTCCCATCTTCGATGTGTGGTTGGAAAAAAGTTTACCGTCAATTAGAATATCGGGCTTTACGCCTTTAAATCCAACCATGTCCGGTTCAATAAAGGTACGACGATATGTCACAGACGTATCCATTTGGTCTGAATTTATGTAATCAAGTGTACCACGATGACCAATAATCGTAACCCCACCTAAATTTCGAAACGCAATCGCGCCATAAGAATGATCAGGATGGTTATGGGTAAGAATCAGAAGTTTGATGGGCTGAGTCGTGACACTTTTAATTGTCGCGATCATACGTTGACCGAGCTTGGGAGAACCCAGTGCATCAATCACGATAACGCCGTCCGAGCTTACAACAAAACCGGCGTTTCCGTTCCAACCTCTATTGTATTGATCTACTTCAGCAATATTACCAAAAAATAAGTAAATATCCTTGGTTAATGAATAATACGGTAACGGGCTGTCTGATCTATCCGTTGATTTTAATACAATATTGGGGACCTCGGAGGTATCAATGGCCACCGCTGGCAAATAATACCGATTCGCATCAGTGCCAGACTCTCGAGCAACAGGATCCGCTGTCTCAACGGCATAACTCTCATAGTTAATTGAAAAACTTAGTAATACAAACGCGGCTCGATAAGTATATAAAATACTTATACCCATCACGGATAGGTTTCCCTAATAAATGGTGCATCATATTTTCTCCGTGGCAAGGCACGATGACGAGTAATAGTCGACCTATTGTGAGGAATTGCAACGCAGCCACGGAGGAAATAGGACGTGCAATTTACAGGGAAACCTATTCGTAATGGGTATAACTAAGGGCTATGGGCTTGGTAAACTAGGTTCAGTGATTTCTAGCGATGAGGTCATCCGTCAATCGAGTCATTTTAGCGAATATGCGCCGACTAACGAAGATCTTTCGCAATGCGTAAATAACGAAGTCGCCTTGCACGTCTCTGGATTGACGGCAGGTTATGGCCACATGGAGATCCTGCATGACTTTAATTTGCAAATTGGCAAAGGTCAATCACTCTGTCTCATCGGTCCTAACGGTGCGGGTAAATCGACCGTATTACATACGATTTATGGATTCTGCCGTATTTTTTCCGGCACTATTCAGAAAGATGGTCAGGATATTACCCGCTTGTCCAGCAATGATAAGTTGAGCATGGCGGGCATCGCTTACTTGTTGCAGGATAATTCGGTATTTGAGCAAATGACGGTTGCAGAGAATCTTCTCTTGGGCGGTTATCTTTTGCCGAGCAAGGCCGATGCAAAAATTGCCACGGAAAAGGTCTTTAGTAAATATACTCGCTTGGCGCAACGCCGCCATCAGTTAGCGGGAAGCCTGTCTGGTGGCGAGCGGCGTTTGTTGGAGATTTCCCGCGCACTGATTATGGACCCCGAGGTTCTTTTGGTCGACGAACCTTCTATCGGTTTGGAACCACGATTCATCGATCAGGTCTTCGATATCCTCAAAGATCTGCAAGACAATGAAAATAAAACCATCATAATGGTTGAACAGAATGCGCGACGCGGATTAGAATTTGCGGATATCGGTTATATACTCGTTTCGGGTAAGTTAGCCCTCGCCGGGCCTGCGTCTGAATTATTGGATAATGCACAGGTAGCGGAGCTTTTTTTAGGGGGGTAACGGGTCGCGTAAGCTCGATAATAGCTTCCGTGTAGAGAGGATAGGGTATCGATGGAGGTGTCCCTAATAACTGTATGAGGAGTAGACATGGACGTAAAAGAACGCATATTATTAGGGTCCATAGGCGGTATAACGCCTATTTTGGTGACCGTATTGGTCATAGATTTAAAACTGGTATTTGCAACCTATGATATGTTTGACTGGGCCGGTTTTTTAGTTCGCAGTAGCGTATTAATGTTTCTTGGCGCCTTGATCGCCTACCTGCATCAGAAAGAAACCGAGCGCTATAAAATATTCCAACTTGGCATGGCGGCACCGGCATTGTTAGCGGCGGCAATAAATGGATATTCAAAACCGGTCTCGGAACCCGTGATGCAGAAAGTGGTAACGGAAAGACCCGTTAGTTTGCAAATGCACCGAGCACCTGGGTTTTTTATGTCCTCTGCTTTTGCCGCGGATGCCGAGGGAGAACTGATTGAGTCTAAGGTCACCCCTATTGACATTAGTATTTACAAAAATTCAGACTTTATCCGCACTGAATCAGAGATCAAACCGGTCGATCGTTTTCTACGTGGTCTAGTTGGAAAGCAGGTATCGGATACAAATAATTGGTTTGTTATTGTCGGCTCCCATGGTGATAAGGAGGCCGCCTTTAAACATGTAGAGAGATTAAAGAAAAATGACTATATTGCCAAAGTCTACGCACCAGTTGAAAACTCGACTTTTTTTGCAGTCGCTATCGCCACCCATTTGAGTCAAAAAGAGGCCATCAAGGTTAGGGAGCAGGCCATAAAAGATGGCTTTCCTGATGATATATATATTGCGAAACGATAGTTTATTTTTTCAATGCAGAACATTCTGATACTCGGCGGCACTCACGATGCGTTACGGGTCGCTACATTTGTGCAAGGGTGTTGTAATAATCAATCTAGATCCACTCAGTTCGGGGTTATCTATAGTATCGCCGGATTGGCGCGTCGCCCGGATTTAAATTGTGATATTAACGTGGGTGGATTTGGTGGTTGGCAAGGTTTGCAGCGTTTTTTAAGGCGACATCGAGTTGTTTTGCTAGTCGATGTTACCCACCCCTACGCCGCGCAAATTAAAGTCCATGCACAAAGGGCAAGTGCGGCTGCAGATATTCCGTTATATCGTTACGCTCGCCCTGAGTGGCAACAAGGATCGCAGGATCGCTGGCAGCACTGTAACTCTCTTGATGCAATAATCGAGT
>JBGMRO010000067.1:0-11561 GCA_048061555.1 Thiohalomonadales bacterium
CGAATGCATGGATGCATTAGAGCAGTGATCTTGGAAAAATATCCTCGTTTGTGGATGGGCACTACCTAGCGTTCCCCTCACAGAATCGGACTTGGAAGCTTCCCTCATTGGGCGACTACTTTTCTTGTCTGAATTCGATTTCAAAATTATCTCCATCCCACAGTATTATTTCACCTACCCAATCTAGTTTAGGGTGAAATGTATTACCCAAGTTGTTAGCAGCACCACCTGCAGCAATAATTTCTGGTTTTTTAGATTTTGCTATGATCGCACGGACGACTAAATTATTTTTATGTGCATGTTTAATGTTTTCTATAAATTCTCTATTACCTAGTCCATTCCAGCGCGAAACACGGTCCACGTAGGTCATTGTTTCTTTTCGACGTTTTTCAAAAAAATGATTCCATAAACTAACTACAAGCTCATCACAATCATTAATGGCTGAAACAGACCATTGAACATTATTTTGATTAGCTTTGAACTTAGCAAATGCTTCAGAAATTAACATAATTTTCCTTTTTGCCTGACGTTTAAGCATTTATACCCCGTGCATCTTAACTGTAGGGTATAAATGTCTGTTGAACCATGCCGCCCTTATGCGGGCGCTATTAATAGGGATTGTATTGTTTTGAGAGGTAGCTGTCTAAGTGATTTTGCAGCCCATTAAGCGGATAAATGGGGGCTGCCTGTTTTCGATGTGCTGTATGTTTTATATTTCCGGCTCTGTTTGTTCACTTATCAATCATCCCTATCGTGGGTATCCCAATAGTAACCCCCGTTCCGTGCTCCATCGCCATCAGGTGGCTTGGTCGCTGCAAACATAGTCGTATCACGGAGGTTACGGTCGAAAGCGAATTCTATTGGTTATTAGAATACTATCTTGGATAGGCACTAAAAAAAGCACCAACAAAAAAAAGGGCAACTGACTCGTTGCCCTTTTTGATTGTGCCGGCGACGGTACTAGTTTAAGGGAACCCCATCGGCCTGCCCCATGAGTAGTATCACTTGCCTAATCGTCATCTCAACACTGGCCAGATCCAAACGGCCTTTTGCCTTTAGGCCCTTTACCAAGGAGCCATTTTCAATACGCTCGTCCATGGCGGTGACCCATGCGCCGATGCTATCGAATAATTGATGTGTGCCATCTTCGACAATAACAAAACGGCTCTTTCCGTCGGTAGGTGCCACTAAGGTCGGTGCAGTGGAAAGATCGTTAATATCGATACGTCCGCCCGCCTGGCCGATATGATGAAAGCGACCCAGACCTTCTACATTAATTACTGCGTCAATATCTGAGCTACGTGTGAAGGGTGTTACCGTCGCAGGGTCCCAAGAGATCGCCATTGATGCCGGTAGGTTAGAGAAATCAGTGACCGAAATCGCATCAAAATCTTCAGGGGCTTGCGCAAATGCCCTGACAAAACCCTTAACTAAAACCGGTGTGCTGTCCGCGATCGCGCTTAAATCCAGGCCAGCAGTCGCAATTTCATAATTTAGTGGATCGGCATCGAAGCGGGTTTCGCTTCCGGTTCCAGTGAAATCAAACGCAGCGGCCTTAAGACGAGCCATGCGACGTAGATTGATTGCAAACGGCGCAGTAACTGCGGGGTCCACGATTTGAGCCACGGATGTTCCACGTATATTTGTCACTTTCAACCGCACCAGGCCGGCGGTCGCGTTCATCGTCAATTCCGTAGCCACGTCATTGCTCAGGCTACCAAAAATTGTCACCGATTGGCCGACTGAGATATCGTCACTCGTGGCAGGCTCTACACTGCCTTGTTTTTTGACCCTTGTGGTGGCCGCAATATCTACGTTCACCGTGGCACGAAATACCACACTACCACCGGCGCGAATCAGCGTTGCGCCTCTAACCGTTAGACTATCTCCCGCTCTCGCGACGACCGTACCTTTAACAACATCCATGCTACCACCGGCTACACTTGAACCGGCATAGACTTCACGCGCCACAAAACGCCTCGGGTTAAACTTAAGATCACCGACCACCACCGTCGCGGCGAGCGCGGGCAAGGCGTCGAGGGCATCCAATCCAGTGCTACCCACATAATCCATGTCATTGATATCGTAGACCGTGTCTTCACTTACCTTCACTGCGAGTGTACCAAAGCGCTTGTCATTGTTCTGCAGATGTCGGAACGGACGGATAATCACCGCAAATGCCTGACGGTCTATGTTTACCCTGGCCAGTGGACCGCGCACTCGATGAATACGCGGGACCTCGAACTCCAAGTCAGCCAGTAAATAAGGCTCGACCGTAATCGTAGGGATATCGTTTACATCAAACTCGACACTATTGGACGCATCGAGGTCAAAGTCTAAGGTCATGTGTGCCGGTACACCCGCCACGATGGCCAATCGATTGCGACCCTCCAGACGCACGGAGACATCCATGGTGGTAACAGGATTTGCTTCACTATCGAGGATCGTAGCGACTTTCACATCGGTTCCGCTATTATCTTCCAGCCAAATATCGGCGTTACTATAGTCCAGCGACAGAGTCGCCTTGTTATAGACACCGGCGGGTATCATCGCGGCAGTCAAAAATTCTGTCATTTCAGTATATTGTGCAAAATCTACCTGAGTCGTGACGGGTAATACACGTACCACCGCACCATTGAGTTTGGTCAGGGTGATTTGCGTAACATCGACGTTATAATGGCTAAAGTCACCGGCCGCATCGGTTAAACCCAAGATGAGTTCACCCGTATTGTCACCAGCCACGCTACCCGTGTCGTCTGGTGCACACGCGCTCAGCGCGATTGCGGCTATCCCGATGCAACTCATGGTTAGTAAGCGACTCGTGCGAGTCTGAGGCTCTCTGTTTTGAGAATGGGGCAACTCCCAAAGGGAGCGTATTTTATTGATGTACTGCATATTCATCTCCTAAGCACGTTTGTTAATTAGTTCATAGCAGATTTAACGCCCGTAACGATATTGGGTTGACACCAATTACAAATATATTGAAAATAATTCAGACGGGTGAGACCCAGCAACACTGAGCAGGTTACCAATGATAGGTCACAGAAAAATTGACATAGTTCAGGTTCGATTGCGCGTCGGCGCGGAGCTGTCCAACTTTGCCAATAACTGAGAAATTGTTTGCCATGGGTAACCCAATGGATAATCGGATATCTTCTGAGATAAAGCTGCCTATCAAGGACTCACCTTGCGACCAATCTACAGCGATGTCTACGACATCTATACTGGTGCCAATCGTGAGGGTACTTCGCTTGACCTCCAACACCGTCGCCTGGTCGAAGTATCTACCATTGCGGCCTCGCACGGCTAAACGCCCGTCGGCTGAATTCTCAGCACGCGCCAACAATATTCCTAATACGGATTCTTGGATTTGGTAACTATTTTCCATATGTTGTAGTTGCAAGAACCAATTGTCGGTCGAAAAATAGGTCGCAGAGACCACCCAACCATTCGCACTGACATCAAAGCTTTTTTTATTAGAATCGAATACAGGTATATCGACAAATCTAATCCGTTGGATTTGTGGCATTAGATCAAATGAAAGATAACGCCAATTGTAACGCAGTAGTGCATTAAGGGTTTGCATCGTTAAAACATTATCATTGCCCCACCACTCCAAACCGAAACCTGTATTGAATGGGCTATCGGCGATATCTTCCACAGTAAAACTATATAATTGGTTTATGATATCGTTGCTGCGATTATCAGGTCTTTGTCGGTTTGATTGAGTATATTGATATCTACCATATGCAAAATAGACTAAATGCTGTGCGTCAATTAGCGTATCCAGACTAATAAATTGTTCTTGCCCACCCGCTTGGTCAGCGCCAAGTTCGATCGACACAGAAGAACTTAGTACACCGTCATTGTCTGCAACAGAACAACGCGGATATAGGGTGAATAGGTTGAGTAGAATTAACGCATACCAAAACGGATAGACTGGCTTACCTGCTAGCATTAGCGATGTTTCTTAGCAGACCGCCGTTGGTGATTGTTTTTTTTATGCTCACGCGTTTTTCGCCGCATGTTCTTACGAAATTTTGCTTTTTGTTGTGGGGTCAATTTTTTCCACTTATTTTTTAATTCCCTGCGGCGCTCAGCGGGCAAGTCTTGAAACCAACGATAGCGGGACTTGATGCGGTGACGTTGTTCCGCCGGTAAATTATTAAATTGTTTAAAACGTTTTCTGACGAGCTTACGTCTTTCGGCAGGCATCTTACGCCACTTTTTGAAGCGTTTGCGCATTTTTGCGCGCTGCGCATCTGACATGTTATCCCAACGATTCACACCTTTTATCAATCGATGTTGCCGTTGCGAAGGCAATTCAGACCAGCGACCTTCGAATGGCGCCAATAATTTTTGTTGTTGACTCGTTAAGCCATTCCAGTCCTGCTTGTGATTACTATTATCCGCATTTACGATCTGCACAAATAGTGTGAGACACACCAAGCAGACCAAGCGTAAAAACTGACTACTCATCTTGCTGTTCCTCTATTGTATATACCAACTCTATCTCTACATTTTCAAGCGATTGTTCTTCCGCCAGAACGGTCGGATCAACCCACTGTCCTTCTTTTGTTTCCCATTCCCCTAAATATTCCAGGAATTCCATACTGGGCATTTCTTCTTCGGCGTAGGCTGCTGGAATTATCAATACCAGCAAACTAACGACAATGAATAAAATATAAGGATTAGGAATGACTCTGCTTTTCATCTTCCAACCATTGATAAAATTCCAGCTCATCGAATAATTCCAGATCTTCATTGGCGCTCAGGACCGCTAAATCTTCAAAACTATCTACGCTGGGTAGACTAGGCTCGACCATCCAAAGCGATAGGGAAAGCGCCACCACGGTCGCGGTGGCCGCAAACCCACCGACCGGTAACCACCCATTACCAACCGTGAAAATATCTAGCGTTTTTCCGATCGAGCGGCTTATAGCATTATTGTTACGAGACTTTTTCTCACGGCTAATAGCGTGGCTGGTCAGCACAGCCTTGTTGCGTGCCAACCGTAAACGATCTAGCGTATCACTATCCAGATCCTGAATAGATCTATCCAACGCCGTGCGCGCAAATATTTCTAATCTCTGTTGCTGCGACTCTTTGTTCATATATATTCCTTTAACGCCTTTTGTAGGGCTTGCACTGCCCTAAAATAATGTGTCTTTACGCTACCTTCACTACAGCCCATGGCATTCGCCGCTTGTTTTACACTAAGACCCTCCCAGACCCTAAGAATAAAGACCTGCTGTTGTCGCCGCGGTAATCCACTCAAGGCCTGTTGCAAATCTTGCATCGATTGGTGCAGGTGCATTTGTTGATCCGGCTCATGCATACATCGATCGGCGACATTCTCGAATAAATTTTGTGCTTCGTTTTCTTCCTGTTTAACGCCGCCGATGGATAAAAAAGACTGCCACTTTCGTCTTACCGCCTGACGCCGATACCAATCTTTAATGGTGCTCTGCATGATGCGATGAAACAATGGCCCCCATTCTTGCGGTGGCCTATGCGCGTATTTCTGGGCCAGTTTTAACATGGCATCTTGCACGATATCCAAGGCTTCATCATTGCTACTGGTCGCGATGCTGGCCATGCGTAGCGCTCGTCTTTCCACACCCGCTAAAAACTGATCTAGTGCGTGTGAAGTGTCCAGTGCCGTGCCTCTTTCGTTACCGTTGCTATTGTTCGGGAGTCCATACAAATCTATAACGACGTACGCATGATTTGGTTGACAGGGTTTGACGAGTAATCGCTAATCACCGACCTAAATGCCACAAACCAGATCACCTGCTCGTCCTAAATCAATAATTTCTCGAGAAATATTCAATATAAGTCGCACTTGGCGATCTGAGCCGCTCGGTCGTTTTTTAACTCGCCGGATTGAGCAATAACGAGTGTCCGCTCATCTCAGGCGGAATAGCCAAGCCCATGAGATGCAAAATTGTCGGGGCGACGCTGCTTAAACCTGCACCCACCGATAGTTGCCATTTAGAGCGATCCATAACCATACAGGGCACGGGAAATACGGTATGCTGGGTATGTGGCACGTCTGTACCTGTCTCCACCATTTGCTCACAATTACCGTGGTCTGCGGTCAGCAGGACAGAAAACCCCATATTCTGCGCAACGTCTAATACCCTACCCACTTCGTGATCTAATGCTTGCAAGGATTGCACAGCAGCCGCTAGATTTCCGGTATGCCCCAACATATCCCCATTGGCAAAATTAACCGCGATAAATCCATACAAACCACTCTTTATGGCATCAATAACTTGTTCCGCGATACCCGCCGCATTCATTGCCGGTGCCTGGTCGTAGGTCTCGACTTGAGGAGAAGGCACAATAATACGATCTTCACCCGCCAAGACGTCGCCACGTCTACCATTGAGAAAATAAGTGACATGGGCGTATTTTTCAGTCTCCGCACAGTGAAACTGCCTGATATTAGCGCGACTAATGCTCTCCGCTAAGGTGGTTTTGGGTTTGTCCTGAGCAAAGGCATAGGGTAATTGAAACCATTCATCAAATTCTGTCATGCAAACCGGAGCCAAGGGCTGAAAGTCGGCTCTTGGGAATTCATTAAACTCCACTTTAAACAACGCCGCGGTGAGTTGTCGTGCGCGGTCTTTGCGAAAATTAAAAAATATAATTTCATCGTCTGCGCTTAATGGATACCCTTCATTGATTACCGTCGGTGGTATAAACTCATCACCCATACCATTCTCGTATGCGCTGTTAATCGTCGCCTCTAGGTTCGAATTATGCGGGCCTTGATTATTCACAATGACCTGCCACGCCAGTTCAACCCGATTCCAGCGATTATCTCTGTCCATCGCATAGAAGCGCCCACTGATCGTGAGTATTTTTCCATCTGCGTCGTCCAACGCCTTGTTTAAGGCTATCAGATATTGCAGACATCGACGTGGTGCGGTATCCCTGCCGTCGGTGATCATATGTAACAAAGGTTTTACCTGATAACGACGACACATCTCAATCAGTGCCAATAAGTGCCGCAGATGACTATGTACCCCTCCATCGGATACCAAGCCCAATAGATGCATCGTCCCGGTTTTGACCTTGGCACGCTGCATCGTGGCACATAATTCTGCGTTATTGTAAAACGAGCCATCACTGATCGATTGATCGATGGTTACAAGATCTTGGCGCACGACATCGCCACAGCCCAAGGTAAGATGACCCACTTCAGAATTACCCATTTGCCCATCGGGCAACCCCACCGCACTGCCCGATGCTTGTAATAGTGTTAACGGATAGCGGGTAAAATACTCGTCTAGGCGCGGCATCTTTGCCATCGCTACGGCGTTATTCAACCGGCAAGGATTAATACCCAGGCCATCTAAGATGACCAACACCACGGGACAACGCGGGGCAAGATTAAATTCGGACATCAGATCTAGACTCCAGCTAGGGAAATAGCATAAAGTCAGCAATTAACATGCCTTTGCGATCAACGATGCTGTTATCGCTTCTATCGCCTTAAGCGACGCTGTGTGACAGTCAACAGGATGTAACTTGTTGTTTGTGTGAATAATAGTCGAGCGACTATGATTATATTTATTCTTTGGCTTTTATTTCGCCTACGGTTACGAGACCAATTCATTCACTGAAGTCTATTATCATCGCTACTCACCGATGTAAATCAGTCGTCTACACAACCAGATGTTACCCACAAATAGCACAAATAGTGGACACTCTATCATTCCACCCCATAAGTTTGTACTCACCAAATTCGCCGTCAAGATGAAACTTATCAGTAGAGTACATCGCTCCAGGTAAATGCCCCGTTCCAGATAGTCTTTGGCAATCTTCACAGTGACAATGTGCAACAATTTTTGGCGTACCTGTCACTTCGTATGTAATTGAACCACATAGGCAACGTCCATGATGAACTTGCTTACTCATATTTAAACTCCTGATTTTTTGCTGAGATAACGACGAGTATCATCGGCTAATTAAAGTTGCAGAGCGAAGCGACGCAACTCAATTTTGGCCGAGTGAATTTACCTTGTTATGCATAGCCCAACGACACTCTAAACGTGATCAATATTGCTATGACAATTAGCGATATTACTGTGCCTATCTTCACATACCACAGTGTTGCAATCGCTGTAATTAACAACGACAACCAGCCCCATGAACTAGAAGTAACTATGCCGCCAATACTTAGAAACCAAACAATACCCAGAACAACAAAAACTGGACCCATTGAAAAAGGATTTATCCCCAGTGCTGATACTATCTTACTCCACGAACCAGGCTCATCTGGGCCAAAGTACTTTCCCTTCCTGATTACATGGATTCCATCGAATAACATCCATCCACCATTTAGTACGGCTAGAAACAACAAACTATATTTCACTATCATTTATAAATCCCATTTATTGATGACGTTACCCGCGAATAGTGGGCACATTATTTATGTACACGGTGCAAAATAACCCTGTTCGAATTGAGTCGATGACTTATGTCCCAATGAAGAATGTCTTCGTCTCCTCAACAGCCTATCCAATAATTATTGGTCTCGTGGGCTCACTTCACGCTTGCGCCACTTATAATAGCCTAATCGTGACACCTAGCGAACCGCTTCTAACTATGTTTACAGTTTTTCGGGGGAAAAGCAGTATTCGATTTTGAAAAGAGTTGACAAATTGTCATCCTAATCGATCAGGATGGATCTAAATCTTCCTCGAAAAAGTGGGCCACCTGGCTTTTTTTGATGGTTTGCATTGGTGTTCTCCGTGCCGGCATAGCTTCTGTGCTCCCGAATATGAAAAGGGCTACAGTAATAAAATTGAATAAAATCAATCCATAAAAGAAATTTTTGGTTCAATTAACGTGTTATTCCGGGATATTGAACACCGATTCCGGAAATCGGGCGAAAGTGTTCATCTTCATCCCGGAATGAGTATTCATGATGAGTCGAATACGCAAAATATTTGCGATCTAAAGAAAACTTTTGATATTGACGATAAATATAGCAAGGTTAGTGGAAATAGATGGGTTCAGCGATAAAGTGACAAAAACAGTCTTCATTTCAATAGTAATACTGCTTGGACTGAATTCGGTTTCAGTACAAGCAAAAGTATATAAATTTGTCGACGAGAACGGCCATGTACATTATAGTGAAAAAAAACCGGTTAATACGAGATCTAAACAGCTGGATATCAATTCAGGGCGCACATCTGGACGCACGCCAAAAATAATTAAATTAATACCTACCAAAAATTTGGATAAAGCGGTAAGAGAAGGCAAGATAACCGAAAACATGGCGATTAGGATGCGGTATTTTAATATTGTTTCGAAAGAATATTTGTTAATAAAGAAAAAGAAAAAAGCGATGAAATTGACACTCGCCTCAGCCAAAGCGAGTCGATCAACCATGTCAGCCGAGCAAATTAAACATCTTGCGCAACAATACGATACCTTTATAAAAGAGGAGTATTATTATATAAGGCGGAACTACATGGTTTCGAGAAAAAAATTTCAAGCTTTTTTAGATTCTCACAACAATAAGAAATCAAGTTCGCTACATAAGAAAAATCAAGGGGCTAGACTCGAATGGCGTTAAACTTAAGGTAAAAAAACCTGGGATATGGGGTCAATCTGTAACAGTCAATGCTGCCCCGCCCCGAAAAGGACGCTGAAAATTGTATTAGTTCCGATCGTAGTGGGTGAAACATTCTTGTAGCACATTTGAATGATTACTATAAATAGAGACTTTATCCGTCTTTTTTGATTTAATTACAAATTACCAATAAATTCTTTTATCTCTTTTCCCGTACGTGCCGAATCCTCAAACTGAGGGACATGCCCAATTCCACAAAAAATTACTTTTTTACTATTTGGTAGTAACTTATGAAAAAGGTCTGCATTATCTACATGTAACACCCGATCTTGTTCACCCCATATAATAAGAGCAGGTGTTTTAATTTTTGGCAGAATATCATGATGAACAACATCAGAGATCATATCGATGATTAATTTTTTTTCGAATGACTTACGTTCAATTTTTTTTTGGCAAGTACTTCGAGCATAAATTTTGAAATATATCTCGATTTTTCAATTGCAATACCCATTGCCTTTTTAAAATCCTCAACGCTACTTATATCAAGCATGGGGGTTGCACCTGTTTTTTGATACAAAATATCAACATAACTAGGTGTTTTTACAGCCCCGTGACTATTTAGCAAAATTAGAGATTTTACATTTTCATGATGAAGATATACGTATCGCGTTGCGACTGCCCCTCCCATCGAATTACCAACAATATGCATATTATCTACATCAAGTGTAGATAAAAACTCGTTTAAATAATCAGCTTGTTTTTGAATGGTGTAACTCAAAGACAAATCTTGAACGCTATCACCATGTCCCGGAAGGTCTAGAAGTATAACTCGGTATTGTGCTGTAAATAGTGCAGCTAGTTCTACCCAATTGTCTTTATCACTACCAAACCCATGAATAAAAACTAAAGTTTCACTTTTCTCTTTTTGACTCTCTTTATTGGAAAAATATGATATAGAACCAAAACTCAATTTTTTTGAGTGAATCTCTAAATCTGAACGTCTTCTCATGAATCCAACTATTGAATCATTGATTGAATATTTATCGATTGCAATTTTAAAATTAGATATTTTAATCATCTACATAAATTCCTTTTACTCATAACGTCTAAGCATTTTTACGCTGTGCGCCTTCCAGTATGAGGTATAAATGTCTGTTGAACTATACCGCCCTTATGCGAGAACTATTAATGGGGATTGTATTGTTTTGCGGTGTGGCTGTCTAAGAATATTTTCTGCCCGTCGAGGCGATAAATACGACGCAGTTGATTTTGATGTTCGCTAACTCTCATTATCGTCGACTCGATTTGTTTATTTATTAGTCATTCCCTATTGATGATAACTGGACATCCATATTTTTAATTTACCAAATTGAACTAATAGGCAAACTAATCGAAGCAACTGATTACGAATGATAAATTTGACGATTCTACATTTATTTGAGAAGTATTATTTCGGTATGCTCTAGATCATGCCGCCCGATAAAAGCGCTGACTAGCTTTCACACCTTGCAATCCAATCTTTTCTAGCTTCAAACCATATCGTTTGAGTGCTGTCTGTTACCCCACAGCACATCCATAAGATTGCCCGAAATCTTTTACACCGTGCAACCATGCTTTCTCATTGATGGATAGCTTTTGCAGCAGCGGTTGTATGTGTGCCGGAATGGTGCCTTTCTTGTCGGATCTTATGACGCGACCCGTCCAGTCTATTAGACCAAAGTAGTCGACTATTGAATAGGCATTCAGGCTGCATCGGTTTGGCGTTCAGCACCGAGAAACGGATATAATGCGGTTGGTTGTTTTGATTTTATTGGTTTTGCCTTTGCTACCTGTTGCTGTGCCGTTTATAGTGTTTCCGCTACGGTAAAAATACGTTCTTGTATCGAGGTGTAATCGGATTTTTTTAATGTTATCGTCATGCCTGCCCGTATGGGGTTATGTACAGGACGTACGGTATGCCGGTTTTGCA
>JBGMRO010000068.1:0-11555 GCA_048061555.1 Thiohalomonadales bacterium
ATGACAATTGTCTGACGATGGCCAATGCCGATCAAAGAGATACAGACATGGATGGCTTCGGAAATTGGTGTGATGCAGATTTAACAAATGATAACGCAGTTGATATAAGAGATTACTTCCGTTTTCAGTCGGCATTTGGGATCAGCTTGGGAGACCCTTTGTTTAACCCTGATGCCGATTTTAACGGTGACGGAGTGGTTAATATTACTGATTATTCTATACTAATAAGTCTATTTCGGAAAACACCAGGGCCTTCTGGTATCCAATTAAACACCTTGGTTAATACCGCTACGATACCAACGGCAATATAGAGGCCCACGGTGCTGGTTGAAAAGCTGGTATCGGAGATCAAACATTTAACAATGCCGATCATTAGTGTTATGCGCTTCGCTTACCCACCCTACCTCGCCGCTTCGACAATCCCGCAGGGTGGATAAGCTGACCTCATCCACCATCTTGCAGAGTAGTACGGTATTAACAAGCCACTGAACTCTGAAACTTGAGCTCTTAAGATGACTAACTCTATGCCGAGTCCACCGTGGTCAGAATTTTTTCCTCACGGACATGCGCTAATCGGTACAAAGCCGGCAATACTACCAAGGTCAGCAAGGTAGACGAAATAATGCCGCCAATGACAACCGTCGCCAGTGGTCTTTGAACCTCGGAGCCTATGCCCGAATTCAACGCCATGGGGATAAATCCTAAGGCCGCCACCAGGGCGGTCATTAACACTGGGCGTAGTCGGGTGAGTGCGCCATCAACTATGGCAGCCTCTAAACACTGACCATGCAATCGCAAATCGCGAATAAATGCGAGCATTACCAGGCCATTGAGAACCGCAATACCAGACAGGGCAATAAAGCCAACCGCAGCGGATATTGAAAATGGAATGTCGCGCAACAATAATGCGATAATGCCACCCGTGAGCGCCAGCGGTACACCGGAGAAAATAATCGCGGCATCCTTGACCGAGCCCAGCGCCATAATCAATAAACCCATCACTAAAGCCAAGGTTAATGGCACCACAATCGACAGACGTTGGGAGGCAGATTGCAGCTTTTCATAGGTACCCGCGTACTCAATCCAATAACCGGCAGGCAGGGCGACACTGCCAGTAACCGATTGCTGCACATCCTGCACAAAAGAGCCAAGATCCCGTCCACGAACATTGGCGGTGACGACAATACGCCGTTTGCTGTTCTCCCGGTAAATCTGGTTATAACCGGTAAGCAAAGTAAGCTGCGCGACTTCACCCAGGGGGACATAATTTCCATTAGCAAGCGTTATTGGCAAACGAACCAGGGCATCCATATCAGTACGCAGGTCTTCTGCCAGGCGCACGACAATATCGGATCGCCTATCGCCTTCATACCATTGACTTGCCACACGGCCACCCAAGGCAGTGGCCAATATATCCTGTAATTGGGCAATGCTCAGACCATAGCGCAACATGGCTTCGCGCTTAGCTTGTATGGTCATCACCGGAAGACCGGTGGCCTGCTCCACCGCGACATCCGCAGCGCCCGGCACTTTTCTTAAGACTTTTTCAAGTTGATTACCTAGTGTAATCAACTGATCGAAATCATCGCCAAACACCTTGATCGCGAGTTCTGAGCGAACCCCTGATATCAGTTCATTAAAGCGCATTTGAATGGGTTGCAAAAATTCATAACGATTACCGGGAATGGGGGTCACCAGCGCTTCCAGTTCTGCCACCACTTGTAATTTCGGCTTGTCAGGATCAGGCCATTCTTTGCGAGGTTTTAGAATAATAAAATTATCTGCAACACTAGGTGGTACCGCGTCCGTGGCTATTTCTGCTGTGCCAATTTTTGCAAATACGGTTTTTACTTCAGGCAATTTTTTAATTTCCTTTTCCAGTCCCTGCTGTAGTTGAATTGCCTGTTGCAGTGAAGTACCCGGTATACGTAATGCATGCATGGCGATATCGCCTTCATCTAGATTGGGCATAAATTCAGATCCCAATTTTGGTATCAGCGCCACAGAACCCAACACGATAACAATCGCAAGCGTGACCACGATCCAGCGGTATCTCAGTGACAACATCAAGATCGGCCGATACATAGAGCCTGCGGCCTTAATGATTTTGCTTTCTTTTTCCTGTATGGGTTTACGAAACAAGATGGCTATTGCCGCTGGCACAAAAGTAATCGAAAGAATCATGGCACTAACCAAGGCAATAATCACAGTCAACGCCATGGGGTGAAACATCTTTCCCTCCACACCCTCGAGTGCAAAAATCGGAATGTAAACCGCAGTAATAATAAACACACCAAACAAGGCCGGGCGTATGACTTCACGAGTCGCATCAAATACTAGGTCTAAACGTTCGTTGAGCTTCATGGGCTTTGCCGACTCGGCGTTACTCAGCCTGCGTAAACAGTTTTCCACGATTATCACCGCACCATCAATAATCAAACCAAAATCCAGCGCGCCCAAGCTCATTAAATTTGCACTGACTTGACTTTGCACCATGCCGGTAATGGTCATTAACATGGCAATGGGAATGACTGCTGCGGTTAACACCGCCGCGCGAAGATTACCTAACAACAAAAACAGGATGGCAATGACCAGCAAGGCTCCTTCGAGCAGGTTTTTTTGCACCGTAAGCAAGGTTTTATCCACTAGGCTGGTACGATTATAAACGGCATTTGCAGTAATGCCCTGTGGCAGACTTGCCTTGATGTCTGCCAGTTTTATAGCGACATCATTGGCAACGGTTCGACTGTTTTCACCGGTCAGCATAAACACGGTACTCATCACTACTTCGCGGCCATTTTGGGTGGCGGCACCTGCACGTAGCTCTTTACCTAGCGTGACCACGGCGACATCTTTTATACGGATAGGTAGTCCCTGCCGCTGGAGAATAAGGATATTCTCCAGATCCTGTAAATCACCGATCTGACCAGGCACGCGCATGAGCCATTGCGCGCCGCTGTGTTCGATAAAACCAACCCCGCGATTACTGTTGTTTTTCTCTATTGCGTTAACGATATCGGCAAAGCTAATGCCATAAGCCAGCAGTCTGGCAGGTTCTGGCGCGACCAGTATCTGTTTTTTGTATCCACCAATGGGGTTGATTTCCACGACACCGGGGACGCGCATTAATTGTGGACGAATAATCCAGTCATGTACCGAGCGTAAATCAGTGGGTGTCACCAGACTGCCATCACCATTTTTTGCTCCCGGTAGGGCATCCACAGTGAACATAAATATTTCACCCAAGCCGGTGGCAATTGGGCCAAGAATGGGTTCCAATCCTTTGGGTATATTCCCCCTCGCCGT
Organism: Thiohalomonadales bacterium; assembly: GCA_048061555.1. GTDB lineage: Bacteria > Pseudomonadota > Gammaproteobacteria > SZUA-152 > SZUA-152 > JBGMRO01. The sequence goes on from JBGMRO010000068.1 coordinate 3,307, forward strand.
ACCCAGGCGTTCGTTAACCATCTGACGAGCAAAATAAATATCCGTGCCTTCAGCAAATACCATAGTCACCTGAGACAAACCATAGCGTGATAAAGAACGGGTATAGGATAATTTCGGTAAACCGGCCATCGCCGTTTCCATCGGAAAGCTGATGCGTTGTTCTGCCTCCAGGGGCGTGTAACCCGGTGCTGCAGTATTTATCACCACCTGGATATTGGTAATATCAGGCACCGCATCAATCGACAACTGGGTGAATTTCCAAACCCCCAAGCCCATAACCATCAATACCAGCGCAATGACTAACCCGCGTCGAGCGATCGAGAATTTAATTATATTTTCCAGCATCATGAATTCCTAAAGCAGGATTAGTGGTCGTGTGAGGCGCCGGATTTTTCAATATCCGCTTTAATAACATAGCTGTTTTCAGATACGTAGCGTGTGCCGACCTCCAAGCCCCCTAGCACCTCTATCCACTGATCATCCTGTCGCCCCAGTTCCAGCATACGCACTTCATACTCTTCACCGAATTGTGCAAAGACCACACTAAAATCTCGAAATGTCTGCAGCCCTGAGCGTTTCACCGCCACAGGCACCGCAATTTCAGCGACTTTTATTTTTGCGGTTACAAAACTACCGGGTAATAATTGGCCGCTCGTGTTACTAACCACCATGCGTGCTGTTACCGATTGATTGGCTTCAGCGAGAATATTGATCATCGCTATTTCGCCTTCGAATGATTGGCGTGTTTTCGCTAGCATAAAACTGACCGGCGCTCGCACTTTGACACGTGCTTGATCCATCGGGAAGACAGATAAATCCACCCATACGTTTGATGTGTCAGCAATACTAAACAAGGTCTGTGCAGTGGCTTGCTCGCCGGCATTGGCGTTGCGCTGCGTAATCACACCACCGATCGCTGCCTTGATGGTGTACAATTTAAGACTTTCATTACTTTCCACGGTTGCTAAAACCTGGCCTTTTTTCACCTTATCACCGATAGAGACGGAAACAGATTTAATCTCACCGGCAAAACGGGCACTGACATGATTGACCCGATCTGTGTTTACGGTGATTTTTCCAAAGACAGTAATGGTTTGCTGTAGTAGCACCGGGCCGGCAATGGCCGTGCCTATCTTCAGCCCTCTAGCAACCGTGGTATTGATTTTTGTACGACCTTCAAAATTGTCGTATTGCCAGTGATATTGAGTCCCCTTATGTACTGCAACAATATTAACGACAAAAGAATGCGGTTCATAAACCACCCGGTCACCACGCATCGCATCCCCGAGTGGTGCAAAGTTTATTTCATCAAGCTTGCCACCCAGGCGGCTAAGTTTGATTTTTAGATCGACTTCGGAGGGTTTTAGCGGTTGCCCCTTAATACTGGCCCAGGCGCGAAACTCAGGGGGTACGCCGCTTTCAAAAATAGATAATTCCAGACTGAAATCACCACGACTTAGCATACGGCCGCCGTGAGGGCCTTTGATAACTTCATCTTCCTTTGCGCCAGCGTGCGCACTGTTTTCTGATGAAGGATGACCGGATTCTGTATTTCCACAGGCGCTTATTAGAACAGCTAAATAAATAATCACCAAAATTCTCAAGAGCCATCTTTGTCTAAACAATTTCATCGTTACACTCATTATTTTTTATCCGTTGGTTTAAGCATAGATATGCCAATCAAACGTTCAATCTCAATCACCTTTATATGTACATCGATACTATCTTCGATCAACGCTGTACGTGCATTTAGTAATTCCACCTGCACACTACGCCATTCGAGATAGCTATAGCGGCCTAACTCATAGGCCCGGCGGGTTTGCTTCAGGGCCGTTTCAAGCCGGGGAATAATTCGGCTGCGATAGGCGTCTACCCGATGCAGGCTGTGCTGCAAATCTTCAGATAATATAAATAGCGTGGTTTCTAAGCGGACGCTGAGTTCTACTTGACTCGCCTGGGTCTGTGACAATTTTTCCCGCGCAGCACTGATACGTCCGGTATTGCGAGCACGTTCACCAAAGGGAATATTAATGCCCGCGACGAGTGCCTGATCTTTCGTAGTTTCAAAATGGCGTAGACCAAGATTAACCCGCCATGCCGGTCTACCTAGAGATTCCTGCAGTTTTAACTGGGCTTGTTTGAGGCGTCTATCCGACATCAGGCGCAGGAATTCAGGACTCTGTTGCAAGCGACTTTTAAGCACTTCAAATGACAGGGGTTTCGGTAGGCCAAAAATATCGCCCTCTACACGGGTAAATTTTGGGTCAGTCTCGCCCCATTGTGCAGCCAATAGCCGTGTAGCAGACCGCAATCCATGTTCAAGATCTTCACGATCAAGGCGCTTTCTCTCCCTATCGGCTTCGGCCCGTGCGAGTTCGGCCTCGGAAGTTTTTCCGGCCTGCACTCGTTGATTCACAGCGATAATGGTTTCATCTGCCAAACCTACGTTTTTAGCTGCATTTATCAGGCGAGCCTGATTTGCCAAACAAACAAGAAACAGACGTGCCGTTTCTGCGGCCGCATCCAAACGTTTGATACTGGCTTCTGTGGTCAGTAGCAAGGTACCGGCACTGGCTTCATCGATATATCCCTGGCGAATGTTACCCTCGACTACCCAGCTAATACTCAGCGTAGCCTGCGTTTTATTGGCAGCTTTAAAATCTCCTGTGCCCAGGGCATCCTCAATCATAAATTTAAGTTCTGGACTAGCCGCCGTGCCAGCTTGTGTCTGCAAACCCTGCTGTGCCTTGAGTTGATAGCGATATGAATTCAGTGCAGGGTTATGCTCGAGTGTTTTTTTTATAGCATCACGTAAAGTAATACGATGAGCATCTGTATTTAACCTGTCTTTACTTATTTCAGCCTGCAGTAAGGCACTGAAAAACAACAGCGTATAGCCGACAAACAGGTGCGTCGATTTGCATAACATACTTATGCTATCTCCTGTATAGATTGAAACATGACATACGATTAGTAACAGTTTGAAAATTCGTCACAATTTTTTTAGACATTGATAACAGACAGGCCAACGTTCACAAATCATGCTGGACTTATTGCGATCGATTTTCTCGATGATGGCAAGAATTTATCTGGAACTACTTTACAGGCGGGGCACGCAGAGGCGGATGAAATAAATAATAACAGGGTGGAAAGAGCGTTTTACAAAATTGCTGTCTGTTAACACTCGTTCGAGGCGGAATACGCAGAAAGAAAACTGATATAAAAATAATAAGGAATAAAAGGTTTAACAAATTCGTGTTCTTTAACAATGTCTCAGGGCTCACATCCACAGCAAAAGTGGAATGATCTTTGGGATGTCCATCATGGTGATGGCTCAAGTCAATATCATGCTGTGTTGATTCTGGGTGTATATCAAGCAAATGCGTGGATGATCCAGCGCGATCGGCGTGCACAAGATGCATATGCAAGTTACCGGTCTGGGACAGTAACAACGCGGCGCTGAGACAAAATACCAACAAATATTTTGCGATCGAATGGTTATGCAGCCTTGCCATAACGATTCCTTGCCTCATTTTTTCACACGTCCTAGTGACATGGAAATACGAATACGTGACGTACATCGTGGGCGGCGTTATGCAAGACTTCCATCGGCGCAAGACCGACGATTGCGATCAATACGACGCCGAAGATTAGCGCCGACAAAATTTGCAGTCGCGAATCACTGAACGAATCGAGCCTCGACTCTGTTAGTGCGGCTTGTACAATTTCTGAGTTTTTCGTACCGATTTTATTTGTTATAGGCATTTTCATTCATCCCCGTATCCGCCGAAAAAAGGCATTGTAGCACCTTTACTAGCCCTATCACTATACCTTGCTTAGACTTCTGCCCTCTCCAGGCTATCTTCTATATCGAGCAAGATTTCTTCTATCTTTTGCTGGTGCAAGCCGGGTTCTTGCCACATACCGCGCTGCATCGCCTCAATGAGTCGTTCTGCGATCTCCCGCAGCGCATGGGGATTATGCTCCCGCAGAAATTGTTGGTTTTTGGCATCGTACAAATAACTCTCGGCCACCATGCCATACTGATAATCGTCCACCAAGGAGGTGGTGGCGTCATAGGCAAAGAGATAATCCACCGTGGCGCTCATTTCAAAGGCGCCTTTGTAGGCATGCCTCTGTACAGCATTTATCCACTTGGGATTGACGACACGCGAGCGCATGACACGATTGATCTCCTCCTTTAGTGTGTATATGCGTGGCGCCGACGGATTGGAATGGTCGCCGTGGTAGATTTCAGGTGTGTGGTCACCTAGACAACGCACCGCATTGGCCATGCCTCCCTGAAACTGATAATAATCATCAGAGTCGAGGATGTCGTGTTCACGATTGTCTTGGTTTTGTACCACGGCTTGCAGTTGTGTCAGGCGCTGCCGAAATTCGTCTGGCGCGGCTACACCCGCCTGTTGTTCGCTATAGGCATAGGCACCCCAATTGACATAAACCGCGGCAAGGTCTGCGCTAGTCTTCCATTCGCGATGATCGATCAATCCCTTCAGGCCCGCCCCGTAGGAACCCGGTTTTGCGCCAAAGATACGCCATCCCGCTCGCCTGCGCGCTTCACTTGCCGACACACCCTGAGATTGCTGTATGGCGATTTCATCTTGCACATGCAGCCGCACACTGTTGATGTCGCCGGGTTCTTCGTAGTCGATCAAGTCTTGCACGGCACGGTCAAACAGCTTTACAACATTGGCGAACGCGTCTCGAAAAAAACCCGAGATGCGCAAGGTAACATCGACACGAGGTCGCCCCAATAAAAAACCGGGTATGATCTCATAACCGATTACGCGGTTGCTGTCCTGGCTCCATCGGGGTTTGATACCCATCAAGGCATAGGCCTGGGCGATATCATCACCGCCGGTGCGCATGGTCGAGGTTCCCCACACCGAGATGCCAATGCGCCTCAGATAGTCGCCATTGTCTTGCATGTAACGCTGGATAATAAGCTCGGCCGACGCCTGCCCCAAGGTCCAGGCGGTGGCTGTGGGGATGGCCCGTGTATCGACCGAATAAAAATTTCTACCGGTGGGCAATACGTCTAGGCGACCGCGAGTAGGTGCGCCACTGGGCCCGGGTAAGACAAATTTTCCGGACAGACCCGCTACGATCGACCGTAGCTCGTGTTCACCACATTGCTGTAATCGCGGCGCCAACGAACTGCGCATAAATAACAAAAACTCTCGTACATGTGTGGCGTCTACACCTAGATCCTGATTCAATGCCGCCAAGTCCGCTTCCCCGACGACATAGGATGTCACCAGATACTGCGCCAATATCGCCAAGCGTTCCCGTGTATCTCCATGATGTCGCCAGGTCTGCGTGCTTAATGACGCCAATCGAGCAGGACGCTCGTGACTCCACGCGACACCATGATCGGCACCCAGTGGATCAAAACCCTGAAATCTAAAATCTGCCGCGATGGCATGTAAGATACCCACTGTTGCTAGTCCTTCGCTCTCACAGTTTCGCACCAATGCGACAAGACTATCGATCTGCTGTTGCCCCTGCGGTGACTCACCCAAGATATGCAGGCCATCACGAATCTGTGCTTCCTTGAGTTCGCACAGATAATTGTCCAGCTGATTGAGGATATGTTCGTCCGAGGCGGGCTTGGCCAGACCCAACTCGTCTCGGATATTATTTTTATTGACCGCCTCTAGGATCTGGCTGCGTAACAATTCACATCGAACCGAATCCATCCCGAGTGCCTGGTAGTATTCGTCGACCAGGGCCTCGATTTGCTGCAATACACCATAACTTTCTGCACGGGTCATCGGCGGAATCAGGTGATCGACAATCACCGCCTGGGCACGCCGCTTGGCCTGTGAGCCCTCGCCGGGATCATTCACAATAAACGGATAGAGATGCGGCATCGGGCCTAAGGTGATCTCGGGCCAACAACGGTTCGATAGCGCGACACCTTTACCGGGCAGCCATTCTAGATTGCCGTGTTTACCGACGTGAATACAGGCATCGCATAAAAAATGGTGACGCAGCCAAAAATAGAATGCCAAATAATTGTGTGGTGGCACCAGATCCGGATCATGGTAACTGGCGCTAATATCTATTTCGTAACCACGCGTAGGTTGGAGTCCAACAAAAAGATTCCCGAGGCGCAGACCCGCGACCATAATACGCCCCTGTCGTACCTTAGGATCTTCTGCGGCAGGACCCCAACGTTGCAATATCGCTTGCTGGTTCGCAGGCGGTAGTTGCCCGAAATAATCTCCATAATCAGCCAGATCCAAACTCTGAAGACAGCCGCGCAAGGCTAGGTCATCGAGTGTATTCGTTACGCTGCCCTGCAGCGATTTTATTAAGGCATCGCCGTGCGGTGGCAGCTCGGAAATTTCAAAACCAGTAGAGGCTAACCGTCGCAAGATATTAATGACGGAGGCCGGGGTATCCAAGCCGACGCCATTGCCGATGCGTGCATCATGCCCTGGGTAGTTAGCGAGTATCAAGGCAATACGTTTTTGGGCATTGGCCTTGTCACCGAGCAAAGCCCATTTTCTCGCCAGTTCGGCCACAAAGCGGGCACGCGTGGGCTGCAGTCGATAGCCTACAATGTCCGACTGGCTACGTTCACAACGATGACTTATAGCCTTAAAACTGATGGCTCGGGAGATGATACGTCCATCGACCTCCGGCAGGGCAATGTTCATCGCGATGTCACTGCTATAAAGACCCACGGAAGACTTTTCCCAGTCTGGCTCGGTAATACCGGCCATAATTGCCTGCAGGACGGGAATATTATTCCCGGCTAGGCCACTCGTCAGCTCGCTCGACGATGCCTCGAACAGCCCCATGGAAAAACCCGTGGTATTAATCACCACTGAAACCGCCGCTGCGTGTAACAGTTCATTCACCACCGCCAGGCACAACGGGTCTTTTAATGAGGCTGTGGCGATAGGCAAAGGAGACAAGCCCACCTCTAGACAGATTTCACAGAATTGATCAAACGCCTCGGTATTGCCAGTCTGTAGGTGACTGCGATAAAAAATAATCGCCGCAACCGGTGCCGCTCGAGCTGCGGGTTTTTTGTATTCAGACCAAGTTAGGCGCCAATCCTGCAGTGTCGCATCGGCACACTGTGGGTGATAGATCTGGGTCTTGGCTAGCGGTTTGGGTTCTTTATAGGCTTTTTTGTGCTTCGACTCGCCCGCAGCAAAGTATTGATGCTGTAAAAACGCATACAGACCCTGCATGTTGTCCTGGCCACCTTCGCGAAAATAACGCCATAGGCGGTGTAGATCTTGTGCCGGGATGTTACTCATCGACTGCAGCGATAAATCGACCTTGTCATCGCCTGGAATAAAGGCCACCCGTACGCCTTTGGGCTGCAACAAGCGTAACTGTTCGACCCCGTACGACCAATAGGACTGACCCCCTAACAAGACCACCAGGACAAAATCACAGTGTTGCAAGACTTTGTCTATGTACAGATCGGTAGACGCGGGTTTGGCGAGGTAGAGCAGATTGGCAAGACGGACACTAGGATAGCCCGCGCTTTGTGCATCCAGGGTGCGCGCCAATAACGATAGGCTACTGTCCTGCGAGGACAATATCGCAATCTGGGCAGGGTCTTGTTGTAGATCTACAATGCCCTCGTCATCGGGTAGTCCACCGGGCTTGGCTGCGAGTAGATGCATAACGGTTGACTTAACTTAAGACGCTATCGCTTGACTCAATATTTCCTCAAACGGAATATTGTGTAGGTCTTTGCCGATCACGACGACCTTGCTCTGCCGTGTATCTTGTTCTGTCCACAGACGGTCGAAATATCGATCGATACGTCCGCCTACGCCTTGGATAACCTGCCGCATAGGTTTACCTTTGATCGCCAGAATGCCCTTAATACGATAGATGACATTCTCGGCAATTAATTGCTGCAACAACAATAGCAGTTTATCGCTATCGACCTCGGCCAGCTGTATCGACACCGAATCAAAATCATCGTGTGCATGGCGATGATGCTCGGCATGTGCATGGTGATGGTCGTGGTGGGTATGTATCCCCTCAATCCTGTCTTCGCTAGCCGCGGCCAAGCCCAATATCAAACGGTTGTCGATTTTACCGTGTTCGGTGGCAATCATTTTTACATGCTTGGCGATCTTCGCTGTTACGATACCCTCTACCCGCTGTCGTTGCTGCTCGCTGAGTAGATCGTCCTTACTCAGTATGACTAAGTCTGCGGCCGCCAATTGATCGTCCAGCAATTCCTGTAG
>JBGMRO010000069.1:0-11555 GCA_048061555.1 Thiohalomonadales bacterium
GATACCCCCTGCATTTCGGCCTTGGTGCGATTGACATCCACATCGAGCTGCGGAACATTGGCTTGATAGGAGGATATCGGAAATGTGAGACCCGGTACCTGCATAATGGTGCCCGTCATTTGTTGCACCACATTGTGCAATTTGCCATAACCCAGACCGGCACGATCTTGAATATACAACGAGTAACCTGACCCGGTGCCGAGTCCTAAAATGGGCGGTGGCATTATGGCGAAGGCGAAACCTTCTTGCAATGCAAATATTTTCCCTTGCAGTTCAGCGACGATTTCCAGCGCCGAGCGATCCCGATTTTCGAAGTCTGCCAGCGGAAAAAAAATCGTGCCGGTATTTGGCGTATTGGTGAATTGCAGCGTATTTAATCCTGGGAAAGCAACCGCGTCGACGATCCCTTCTGTCGATAGCGCCAGCTCACTGATTTTTTTTACGACGGTCTCGGTACGATCTAGTGATGCCCCCTCGGGTAATTTAACCCCACCGATCAGGTAAAGTTTGTCCTGGGTCGGAATAAAACCGCCGGGTACCGTTTGAAATAGATTCCAGGTGAGTCCCACCATCAACAGGTAGATCACAAAGATCGGGCCACGGTGGCGAAGTATGCGCGAAACGGTGTTTGAATAGCCTTCTGAGCTGCGTTTAAAAAGGTTATTAAAGGGCCGAAATATCCAGCCGAACAAGGTGTTAATTATCTTTGTAAATCTGTCTGGCGTCTCGTCATGGCCCTTGAGTATCGCAGCCGCTAAGGCCGGTGACAAAGTCAATGAATTGATTGCCGAGATCGTGGTGGCGATGGCAATCGTTATCGCAAACTGGCGATAGAATTGGCCGGTAACGCCAGACAAAAACGCCATCGGTACAAATACCGCAATCAATACCAGACTTATGGCGATGATAGGGCCGCTGACTTCGCGCATCGCGCGGTGTGCCGCAGCAACGGAAGATAACCCCGAGGCGATATTTCGTTCAACGTTTTCGACCACAACGATGGCGTCATCGACCACAATGCCAATCGACAAAACAAGTGCAAATAAGGTTAGTGTATTGATCGAAAAACCCGCGAGAAAAAGTACTCCCAATGTACCAATAATCGATACCGGTACAGCCAGTAACGGTATAATAGATGCGCGCCAAGTCTGCAGGAAAAGTATGACGACAATGACCACCAAAAATATGGCTTCTAATAACGTAGTGACCACGGCCTTGATGGAATCACGTACAAATATAGTTGGATCGTAGACGACTTGCCAATCGAGATCAGGTGGGAACTGTCGCGATAGATCGGCCATTTTTTCACGTACATTATTCGACAGCTCGATTGCATTGGCGCCCGGTGATTGCATAATAGGAATAGCCACGGCTTGCTGGTTATTGAGCAACGAACGCAAGGCGTACTGCGATGCACCAAGTTCAATGCGCGCGACATCACGTAGGCGAATTATTTCACCCTGCTTACCCGATTTGACGATAATGTCGCCAAACTCATCTTCTGTGATCAAGCGCCCCTTGGCATTAATAGAAAAGGTAAACGGGGTTGGCTGAGATTGCGGTGGCGCACCTATTTGTCCGGCAGAGACTTGGATATTTTGGCGACGTATCGCATTGACGATATCGCCGGCAGTCAGGTCACGTGCGGCGACCTTACCAGGGTCAAGCCATATGCGCATGGCATAGTCTCCCGCACCAAAAATGAGTGCATCGCCAACACCGGGAATACGTCCCAATTCATCCTTAACGTGCAATACCGCATAGTTGCGCAGGTAAGTGGCGTCGTACGTCCCCTGCGGTGATCGCAGGTGAACCACCATGGTTAAATTAATCGAACGTTTTTGGGTCGAGATACCTAGTCGGCGTACATCTTCGGGTAGACGCACCGTGGCGCGATTGACTCGGTTTTGCACTTGCACCTGGGCAAGGTCGATGTCGGTACCCGGTTTAAAGGTGATCGTCATGACTAATACGCCATCGCTGCCGGCAACTGACTTCATATACATCATATTTTCGACCCCGTTAATCGCTTCTTCGAGTGGGGTAGCGACCGTTTCAGCGATGACCTTGGGGTTTGCGCCGGGATACACTGCATTGACGGTAATCGTCGGTGGGATGACATCGGGATATTCGGTGATGGGTAACAGTGGTAGTGCGACTAGGCCCGAGGTAAATATTAAAATTGACAATACGGCCGCAAATATAGGGCGGTCAATAAAAAAACGCGAGAAGTCTTTCATGATTATAATATTCTGTTAGAAAGTTTTTGCACTGTTGCGCTGAATCACAAATTCGGTGGTCTGGTGTCAGTGTTCCACTGCAGGTTTAGATTCAACCGCAGGTGGTGGGTCGCCCATGCTTATCATTTGTGGTACCACGGGCATATTTGGAAAAAATATCTTTTGTATGCCGTGTACGATAACTTTGTCTCCCGAATGTAGACCCGCGCTCACGACACGTAGGCCATCTATGGTGCTACCCAATGAAATGTCGCGGCGCATTGCCCTGTTTTCGTCACCTAGAATGTAAATATACTTGCGGTCTTGATCGGTAAGCACAGCCTGGTCGTCTATGAGTAAGCTTTGTCGCGGTTCGGCACCCATTAATTTGACGCGTGCAAATAATCCAGGGGTTAGCTGATGATCTTTGTTATCAAGTATTGCCCGTAACCGTATCGTACCCGTTTCAGTATTGATTCTGTTATCGACAAAATCGATGAATCCCTGACGCGGAAAACCGTCCTCATTGCTTAGGCCCACATATACGATGCGTTTCTGATTGCCATTGTAATCGGCCGATTGTTGTGCTCCCGAAAAATATTGTAAATAGGTCATTTCGTCACAATCAAAAATGACGTACACCGGGTCGAGTGAGACCACCGTAGTCAGCAGGTCAGGCGTAGGTGTGCTCGATACGAGGTTCCCTTTGGTTGCTAATGCGCGACCTGTGCGACCGTTAATCGGAGAACGAATCTTGGTGTAACCCAAGTTGAGTATAGCCAGTCGTTTACTGGCTTGAAGCGCTTTTACATTGGCGCTGGCTTGGTGTTCACTTGCCAGTCGCTTATCGTATTCATCTTGAGATATAAGTTTGCTCTTGAGTAAATTTGTTGCTCGCTGACTCTCGACCTGGGAGAGTTCCTGTTGCGCCTTGGCTCGAGCGAGGTCGGCTTCGGCTCGGTTGACTTCAGCACGAAATGGTTGCTGCTCGATGGTAAATAGCAGATCACCTTTTTTGACGATATCGCCTTCTCTATAGGCCTTTTTATCGATTAGACCACCGACTTGTGGGCGGATTTGTACGACCTGTTGTGCCTCTATACGTCCATTTAATTCTACCCAGGGAGTGACTTCACGTTCCACGACTTTAGCCACACTCACTGCAGGTGAAGGAAAGCCGCCAGATTGAGCAGGCGTTTCATTCTTGCAGCTCGGTAGTATGAATACCAGTATGCCGATGGTCACGAGTGTTTTGTAAAAATCCTCGCTATTATTTGCACGATCACGAGGGCATTGCATTATATTATTTTGAGTTGACATAGTATGATTTGGAATAGGGATGTATTTTTAGTTTACTAGAGGTTAAGTATTATATACCTAATTTCGTAATACTTAGATATAAATTTCCGTTGGTTATATTTTTTCTACGCATTCCCGCTAATGTTATTCAACAGTGAAGGCAATACTCATCCCCATGTGGTAGTGGGCCTCAATTGTACCGTCTGCTTCGGTCTCGACTTTATTACAAATTAACGCATAATTACCGGCTGTCAGGTGGACACTGAACGATTTACTATTGCCCGGTTCGAGATGTTCGATTTCATCAATGGCGACAGTCTTAAGCCAGTCTTCATCCACAGAGGCGTGCTTGCCAAGGGGTAACATGTTGTGTTTTTTGTTGTCAATCCTTATGATTTCAAGCTCGTGCTCATCATGGCCTAAATTTTTTACCCTAAAGGTAATTTTTCCAGCCTTTGCCATCTTTTTATCCGAGGTAATGCGCCATTCACTAGTCGTGACATCGACAGTCGTTATAGAGGTTGACGCTGGAGAAGCGGTCGTCACCAAGGCAATCGTATCAGCGCTAGCAGAGGTCGTAATGAAGGTCGTAGCAAAGGTCGTAACGAAGGCAAAAAAGGTCGTAGAGAAGATCGAAAGATTCGATGGAATAATGTTGCTTATTTTCATAAAACGCTCCCTGTTTTATTTTGTACCGCCTACTTCTGCTTGTCCCTGCATGGGTGCCGGGAAAAGCGTAGCGTGCGGTCTTTGAATATTCGGTGTACTCATGGCCTGCTCGGGCAGCGCACACTTTGTCTATAAGATGAATCCCACTGACATCCTGACAGCGGCCCAACATGATACCCGCACAGCAAGACTCAATCAAGCTGGCGCCAATATTTTGGCGAATTATTATTGGGTAATGGTGGGTTGCCGTGTAAGGATACGAGCCCGCGTAAGGCGCGTTAATCGAGTAGGGACAAATTCCTGTATAGTGCCTAATTTAATAGCGTGTAAAAATACAAACACATTGAAATATAAAGAGAAAGTTGCCGGTTACGTATGGTATCGTGATAATAAATTTGACACTGGCGGGTTTTGGCGCATTATTGTACAATAAATAGGCAGTTGAAACGACATTTGTCCAAAAATGGTTGATTTGTCGAGTTCTTGTTGTGTCTGAAGCGAACTGCTCGTCCATTTCGTCAGTACCTCTACTCATTTTTTTCATTATCTTAAGTCGATAGCCGATTTTAGGTATAAAGTCGTGAACCTATCTATAGGGCATAGGTTTATTGTTAGCGATTTTCGACTACGCTAGATTGTCTTTTATTAATAAGTAACAAGGTCAGTTCACTATGTTTGGCAGTTCACCAAAACGGCGCTTAGTCGATTTATTAAATTATGTACATCGCTTAGGGCAAATGAACCAAGAGCCTGTATTTAGTGTCTCCGACTACGGGCAATTTTATTATGAAGAGCATCAATTAGATTCCTGCGAGGGCATGCAAACAAATCTTCACGACGATGAAGGCGCCGCTATTTGGCTAAAAATAGAAAGATTAAAGCGCACTGCTGCACCAGAGATACCGAAGGAAATTGCCGATTGGGTGAGTGTGAGCCAAGACCCCTATCAAGCGGTCAGGGTGAAAGACGCCATCGTCAAGACACTACCTGAACAAGAGTCTATTAAGTTAGTCAAAAATGGCGTGGTTGAAGCAGAGGACGTGGAGCAATCCTTTCAGCAGACGCAACGTCAATTATTACTAAAAGATGTCACCCTAAAGCTCGCAGGTCTGCCCGAGACCAAAGCCAATATCGAGCATTATATCAACCATATTTGGTACCCATGGGCCAATAGTGAAAAACCCAAACGACAGACGATTAAAGTCTATGATGCCTTTTTTAGCCTACAGCAAACCTTAGAGTCACAGGGCGATGAACAACCCCTAGAGTTGGTTTGGGGTGTCGGGGTAACGCGCTGGCAAGTCGCCGATAAGGAAATCGACTATCCACTCATAGAAAAGCTCATAGAAATAGAGTTAGATAATCGCAGCGGGGCAATTCTGATTAGACCGCGCAGCAGTGAGCGTAGTCTGGCGATAGGGCCCTATTTTGCGCTGGACAACCCCGGTGTTGAGGCCTTGGTACGATTCGAAAAACGCCATTTTTCTGAACTTATAGAAGACCTCGAATTTTCCCCCTTCGTCTTGGAGAGCTATGAACCCTTGTTACGCCAGGCCGCTACGCAGTTGCACGAGAGCGGCATCTATTGGCCAGATATTAATCCGCAGTCACAAGACCGTCGACCTCCCACGATCAGTGATCAATTACAGGTGAGTGATTGCTCTATTATCTTTGCACGACCGCGAGGCGCGACGCCGTTTATCCAGGATATCGAACGTTTTCAACAATTATTGGACGATTTTAACGAAGACGATCTTCCCTTGCCCACCCGACGCTTGGTCGAAGAACTCTCGAATAAAAAAACCATCCTAGGGCGACAGCATGAAGAACCCATAGACGTCGATGTGACCGCACAGCAAGAGTTATATTTTCCAAAACCCTATAACGATGCACAAGTTCAAATCATCGACCGATTGGAAAACAATTATGGTGTCGTGGTGCAAGGTCCACCCGGGACAGGCAAGACACACACGATTGCAAATATTATCAGTCACTATCTCTCTACAGGTCGCCGGGTTCTCGTGACTTCTAGTGGCGAGTCGGCATTGACGGCGCTGCGTGAGCAAATACCGGTAGCAGTCAGAGAGCTGACGATCAGTTTATTGACTAATGAACGACAAGGTTTGAAGCAACTAGAATCTGCTGTACAGTTGCTGGCCACTATCGCGAGTCAGACCGACCTGCAGGCATTGCAAAGCGATACGCTAGATTTCACCCAGCAGGTGCAGCAGTTAAGACAACAAATTCAAGACACAGATGCAAAAATACGCGAGAGTGGATTAAAACAGTTACAAGGCATTGCGCCCTCGTTGTTGGAATCCGCGACCGACATGACTGCTATGTCCCTAGCTGAAAAGCTCATGCATGAAAGGCCGTTACATAGCTGGTTCCCTGATACGCTAGGCAGTGACGATAATTTTGTTGCCCAATTTGAAAACGCAGATATAAAGACCCTAAGAAACTGCCGCAAATCGATAGGTGCCCATCTCGCGTATATTGACGTGGAGCTTCCCCCGCTCAGTGAATTACCCAATGCGAATCAAATGGCGGCCATACATAGCGACTTGGTCATGGTCGAGAAATTGAGCAGTCTGGCTAAGACGGACAATCTACCGGCGGTCGATGGTGAGTTAGAAAATGTGATGGATCGGGCCAATGCCAGCCTAGCGACACTTACGGAATTTCTGGAGAAGGTAGATCTACTGAAACAAAATCGGTGGTTATATACGATCTTTCAACATTGGGCCAATAAAGGTTTAGGGCATGAAGGCTTGAGCCTGCTCGAAGCGATGTTGCCACTGCTGACTCAGCAAACGGAAAAGCGCAGTCTTTTTATCAAAAATCCGATTTATATTCCCGATCCCGGTACTAAGCGCAAGGATCTGGATCATGCTATAGAGAATCTCGCCGATGGTGAACGCGCATTCGGTCTGTTAGCGGTGAGTTCTTTGTTTGGCAAGGGTGATGTGAAGGCTATTCTGGCTCAAATCGAAATTAATGGCGATGCGCCTACATCGGCGCGTCAATGGCAATTGGTGGAAGACTATTTGCAATTTCAGGATGAGGCACGACGCTTTATCGTAAAGTGGAATAGCATCGGCGAAGAATACGATCTACCGGAGTTACACTTCGAGTTTGGTAGTAGCATGAAGTCGCTTAAAGATATGCAAACTTTGATAGAAGAGGCCAAGACCTTAGCGCTGGACCAATGGAAGACCATTGCGACGGAGTTGAGCGAACTTATCCCGTATGACCTGCGCATAAGTCAGGTAGCGAAAAATGGGGGTGAGGCCAAACGGGCGCTGGGTGCCTTAGCGAACCATACCTCTCGCATTAGTTTAAGTGCGCAACGAAAACGCTTGGCGAATGTGCAAAAACGACTCGGGAAATTCAAGGGTAAAATTATTGAGCAATTTAGGCATATCGCCAAAGGCGAAATTGGTAATTCGAATGTCGAGACAGTACAGATCCAGCTGTCCTGGCAAGGTCTCATTGATGAGCTGAAACACCTGCATGAACTCCAGCCTAAGTTTGAGCTTGTGCGTAAAATCAGCCAGAAAATTTCCGATTCCGGAGGAAAAAAATGGGCAGCAAGATTGCTTTCGGAACCTTATGAGGGCGAGGACGATACTTGGTTGCCGAGCCATTGCATGCAGACCTGGTTATGGCATCGTCAGTTCGCCTATATCGAAGAGATTTCGCAACACGAACAGATCAAAAAATTAAGTAAACAACGCACGACGCTGGAAAACGATCTTAAGGCGGCCTTTAGTGAGTTAGTCAGACTCAAGACCCATATGGGCTTGCACAGTAATCTTACCGAAAGGGTGCATGGTGCGCTAGTTCGTTTTGTCTCTGCCATTTCTAAATTGGGCAAGGGCACGGGGAAAAAACGAGCGCCGCGTTTTCGTCGCGAGGCCCACAATGCAATGCAAGAATGCTTTGACGGTGTACCCTGTTGGGTTATGCCGACATGGCGTATCAGTGAAAGTTTACCTTCTGAATTTGGCAGTTTTGATCTCGTCATTATCGATGAGGCGTCACAATCGGATATCACCGCATTACCGGCGATATTGCGCGCCGAAAAATTATTAATTGTTGGGGACGACAAACAAGTCAGCCCTACGGCCGCATTTATATCAGAAGACAAGATTCAACAACTGAAGCAAAATTATTTGCGCGGACAGCCGTTCGCAGACTTATTGATTCCCGGAGTCTCTTTGTACGACCTGGCGAGTTCGGTGTACCCGACGCAACGTATTATGTTGACAGAACATTTTCGCTGCGTCGAAGCGATAATCCGTTTTAGTATGCAATTTTATAATGACGCATTATTGCCCCTACGCCTACCCAAGGCATCGGAAAAAATAGACCCACCGTTGGTCGATGTCTATATAAAAAATGGCATGCGCGATGAGCAAACCGGCCTCAACCCCGCCGAAATACTCGCCATTGTCGATGAAGTCAGGCAAATCACCCAGGACCCCGCTTTCAAAGGCCGCAGCATTGGGGTGATTTCACTCATTGGTTCAGAACAAGCCCACGCCATTCAGGATGCCTTATTGCAGGAACTCGGTGAAGAAATCTACCAAAATTTTAAAATTGCCTGCGGAGATTCCGCTACCTTTCAGGGTAAGGAAAAAGATATTATTTTCTTATCGATGGTGGTTGGACCCAAGCAAGGTTCCGTACTCAACAAACGCGAATATGCGCAACGTTTCAATGTGGCGTTGTCTCGTGCCAGAGATCGTATGTATTTGTATCGCAGTGTCAGCGATACCGACCTTAAGAATAGTAATGATCTACGCCTACAGGTAATTCGCCATTTCAATAATCCCATGCCAGCGAAACCACAAGTGGGTGACCCTCTGGATTTATGCCAAAGCCAATTTGAACGAGACATCTATATGCATCTTTCTGAGTTGGGTTATGCGGTAAGTCCGCAAGTCAAAGTCGGACCCTTTGTGCTCGATCTGGTGGTAGAGGGCGCGCGGGATCAACGTCTGGCGATCGAACTCGATGGGGATAAAACGCAAACGGCCGTAGAATGGGCTAACGAACTCGGCAAGCAACGAACCCTGGAAAGGGTGGGTTGGGTATTTTGGCGTTGTTGGGGAGCGAGTTATACCATCGATAAACAAACCTGTATCGCGGACCTTATGACCATGTTGAAGGGTTTGGGTATAACGCCGACCGCAGAGTCTGAACAGATCAACCAGTACACGGAGTTTCGCGAGTTTGAATGGGATTTAGAAAACACACATGAGTCACAATAGTTAGTGCCCATCCACAATCGAAGATATTTTTACAAGATCGGCTGCTCTAATGCATCCATGAATTCGTAACATAAGTCCCTTCATGGCCAAAGCTGCTCTAATGCATCCATGCATTCGCAGCATAAGGCCATCCATGGCCAAAAGGTGTAGCGATTTCGAAAAGCGCAGCATATAAGTGCTTCTAAATTCTGAATGATTTCTACCTGGTATATCCTTTGTCACTGCATCACAGCTTGCTAGTCACATCAGTTTGCAAGCCTAATTGAGTATTTGAGGCCAATTAATATGCATATTGAAGCAATAAAATTAAAAAACTTTAAAAGTTTTAAGAAATCGCAAATGCAGGATATCCCAAAATTTTGTGTGATTGTTGGAGCCAATGGCAGTGGAAAATCTACCCTATTTAGTGTATTTGAATTTCTTCGCGAGGCATTAGCGAGCAATGTGCATACGGCATTGGCTAAATTGGGTGGAAGCCGAGGTTTTCATGAGGTACGTAGCCGTGGTGCCGAAGGAAATATCGAAATTGAAATAAAATTTCGTGAAAATGAAAATTCTCCTTTAGTGACCTATTTTTTGTCGGTCGGAGAAACAGATGGACGTCCGATTGTTGCGCGTGAAATATTAAAATATCGACGCGGCAGTGGAGGGCAACCCTGGCATTTTTTGGATTTTTCCAATGGCGAAGGCACGGCAGTGACAAATGAAATCGAAAAGGTAAGCGATGTAAAGCAATTGGATCGAGTGCAGCAAAAATTGAGATCACCCGACATTCTGGCTGTTAAGGGGTTGGCGCAATTTGAGCGATTTCCTGCTGTTATGACTTTAGGCACCTTGATTGAAAACTGGCATATTTCAGATTTTCATATCAGCCGAGCTAGACCAGAGCAAGAAGCAGGCTACGCAGAACATTTATCACGTGAAGGCGAAAATTTGTCGTTAGTCACAGAATATTTACACACTCGCCATCCAGAAATCTTTAATACAATACTTAAAAAATTAACGGAACGAGTACCAGGAATTACATCGGTAGACGCCAAAACAACAGAAGAAGGTCGTGTACTATTACGCTTTCAGGATGGCGCCTTCGAAGATCCCTTTCTAGCGCGTTACGTGTCAGATGGTACCATCAAGATGTTTGCTTATCTGATATTACTCTATGACCCCGGTCCTCATCCATTGCTATGTGTAGAGGAACCAGAAAACCAGCTTTACCCTAACTTGTTATGGGAGCTTGCTGAAGAATTCAGAGCTTATGCGGAACGAGGTGGGCAAGTTTTTGTATCGAGCCATTCTCCAGATTTCCTAAATGCGGTCAACTTAGAAGAAGTTTACTGGTTAGTCAAAGAAAAAGGATGTACTTCGATAATACGAGCTCAAGATGATAAACAAATTGCCGCTTTCATCGCTGAAGGTGATCAAATGGGCTACCTTTGGAAAGAAGGCTTTTTTCAAGGGGCTGGGTTAAAGTGACGAGAATAGTTTTTTTTCTTGAAGAGCCGTCAGCAAAAGAAATGTTGAAAGGCGTCCTACCAAAACTTTTACCTGAAGACGTGGCGATTCAGTTTATTGTTTTTGAAGGCAAGCAAGACCTAGAAAAACGTTTGCCGATTAGATTAAGAGCATGGCTGCAACCAGACGTAATATTTGTTGTGATGCGTGATCAAGATAGTGGAAACTGTGTAACCATTAAGCAAAATCTTGTCATAAAATGTACCGATGCGGGCAAACCAGGGACATTAGTTAGAATTGCCTGCCATGAGTTGGAGAGTTTTTATCTGGGTGACCTGAATGCCGTATCACAAGCGATTGGCCCTGCCAGGATATCAAGGCAACAGTATAAGGCAAAATTTAGAAATCCAGATACACTGTCAAATCCTTCACAAGAGTTAAAAAAACTGGCGCCTGAATATCAAAAGGTTTCTGGTTCCCGAGCAATTGGGCCTTTACTTGATATCGACAACAATCGATCAAATAGTTTTAATGCCCTAATTAGCGGTCTGCGACTAATAGCCACTAATTCCCTAGGATAAGTGCATCCATCCTATTTAAATCTCGAATAAGCTAGAAATTAGTTTCTAATATTTATAAT
>JBGMRO010000070.1:0-11455 GCA_048061555.1 Thiohalomonadales bacterium
CAATGTTGGCTTTCACATCACCGGCGATGCCGTGCATATGATGTGGGACAATGATTCCGCTAAATCTTACGTTATTTACCACTCAACCCGTAGCGACTCTGCAGTACTGCCGTTCAAGGATAATACGCAAAACGGCGATGTTTCTATTTTTGAAGCGGATGCGGCTCAGGCTCCCTATCGGTTTCCTGATGCAAAACTCAGTGAATTGGATTTGAGGATTCCTCACTATTTCACTGTGGTAGCCCAAGATAACACGACCGCAGATAAGAGCAACGAATCTGGAGTGGTTGGATTTTTATTGCAAAAAATACCGCAATCAGCCCCAGGGCGTAGTAATCTAGAAGCACCCACTGGGCTTGTTATCAAAGTGGTCAGCAAGCAATCTCTGCTGATTAAATGGAATAAGGTCGCGGGCGCGACCAGCTATACAGTCTACATGGACGAGTCTCCTATCCCGGATGACTTGAGCAACTTTGTGGCAGGGGGCGGTGCTAGGATGGTCCACAAAGATGAAGGTAATGGTGTAGCAGAAATGTCACACGGTGACTTAAGGACGGGTACACTCTATTATATTAGGGTAACCGCCGCGAATGATTATGGTGAATCTAGCCCGAGTAGCGAAGAGAGCGCTACTCCCCTTGTCCCTGATAATTTTTTGTTGAGTACAGTATGGGCTAAAAATAGCGTTGTAGAACGGATTGGCTTGCTTACCCAGCCAGGTTTATTCGATTACAAGCTGATTCCTGTGCAGGGAAATAGAGTCCCGTCGGTGCAGTTGATCGGCATTTATCCGCGGGATTCAGCCACTAACTATACAAAAGCTCAGGAAATACTCAAGGGTACAGCTATTGACCTACAAGTCGCCTTGCCCATGGACGGCGGGCAATTTTTGACGGCGGGTAATGGCGCGGGTTCTGAGGCAGGCACAGATGCCTACTACTTAGCGGTTGATCCCAACGGCAAACGCAGTTCATTTCAAGCCTGGAAGGAACTAAACGGTATTGCCTTTAAGCTCGACCCCACTGACCCGAGTAGCATTACGTACGAGGTACCTGATGCGCAGGCTTTGTTCTTCAACGGTAAAGATCATGAACTGGCACGTATAGTTACCATGAAACGCCTAGGTGGCAACGTCGCATTTTATGCCGACCATTTTGCCTCGTTACAGGATGCGGTGATCGACGACTCGACAGCACGAACCGCAAAGCTCAAGGAGACCGTAGCGATCGAATTTTCCGCACCTGAGCCGGGCGGTAATGCTAGGTCGACCGATCGTTACCTGAAATTTTTCGCATTTAACCGCAAAGGCGAACGCATCAAATCTATTGACCTAGACGGTCGCGGCCCAAAATTCCTTCCCGAGGCCTGTGTGGTCTGCCATGCGGGTAATGCTCGGACCTATGCCGCAGGTGATACCACGGCGTATCCGAAGCAGGGAAATGTGGATGCTCGATTTATCCCGTTAAATTTGGACGCATTTGATTTTCTAGAATCAGACCCGGTATTTAATCGTAGCACCCAGGAGTTGGAATTTAAGTATATGAATGAGGCTGTTCGGGATGCCTATGGCGTCTCGAAAACGATTACCCGTGTCTATAATCAATATGTGGAGGTACTAGCTGGGGCGGCATCGGTCGTCAATACTAACGATTTTTGTGATGCCACTGCCGGTACGGGTGTGACGGGTTGTACCGATCAAACGCCGGGGGTCCGCGACATGGCTGCTACCGTGGTCTTTCAAGAGGGTGTGGTCGACGATGTGAATGTTCATATCGATTTTCTCTCTCATCCGGACTTGTCTGAATTGCAGTTAAGCTTAGTTTCGCCAGCGGGCACGGTGGTCGATCTGGTCTCGAGAATCTCACCAAGCATTTTGACGGGCGCGGCTATGGGTGTTAGTACTAACCCGGAATCTATCGATGGAGGTATAACTCCCGCTGCTTCGCTACAGCCAGCGGTGTTTGACGACGAGAACAGTCAACTAATAGGCAACGGCTCAGCCCCCTACATCGGCAGATGGAAACCTGCCAGCCCATTAGATGTCTTTGATGGTGAAGACGCCGTTGGGCGTTGGAAATTACAGGTCTTCGATTATGTCTCGGGTAATACCGGCACTGTCGAGGCTTGGTCATTAGAGTTGAAAGTAAAAGCCCCTGCCGTGGAGCTGATCGAGGGATGGTATGGTGGCAAAAATTTGCCGAATACCACCCACAACGGCGCCTTCATTCCCAGGGGATGGGATACTATAAGCAGTGTGAATAAGTTTTATACCGATAATCCCAGTGCCGTGGATGGCCCTAGGGAATTATATAGCAAGGTCATCAAGGAAAGCTGCCGTGTCTGTCATTTGCAACGCGGATCTACCGGTTCTATCTTGGATTTTGCTACCTGGGACAATTTTAATAAGGACTCCGGTAATTTGGAAAAAAATCAACGCTGGTTGAACCGTATCGAACACGAAGTGTATGTGGAAGGGAATATGCCGCGCGCCTTTCCGACCTTTAAACAATTCTGGATGAGCGATCAGCCGACGATACTGGCCAAATTTTTGCGCCCAGGTTCAGCGGACCCAATCCAGCCCGCGGCAATAAGCGGATTAAAGGGCGCTGGCAATCCCTTTTTACATCCGAGTGAAGGCCGCAATGTCGTGCTAGACACAACTACCCCCGTGGAATTTGGTGCGCGGGTTGAGCATTTTACTTCGACGAAGGACGCCAATGGTGGCGCGCCACTCTACAACGGTACCTATAGTTGGAATTTGATAAGTTCGCCGGCTTCGAGCAGTGCGGGTCTTAGTAATAGCACCAGTCGAAACCCAAGCATTATCCCTGATGTGGCCGGCACCTACATCGTAGAAGGTACGGTTGGCGTGAACGGTATATCCAGCAATATGGTCACGGATCGAATCTTTGTTAATGCGCCTATCAATACTACGAGTTTTGCTGAGATCTATAAAAACATCCTAAAACTCGATTGCAAAGGTTGTCACCGTTCAGGCGGCCCCGCCGATCATACGGGTTACCTGGCCGATAGAGAGGTCTATCAGGTAGATACGGACAACGATCCCGCTACAACGGCTATTCAGGGTATCTACGATCTTGTGGTGAACAAGGATTTCAGAATCCATCCAGCGGCTACTACCGAGTCACGCCTATTGAAAAAACCGTCCAGTATCAGGCAGGCAAGAGATGGAGATTCCTATAGCAATAAATATCGTCATGGCGGAGGGGTGCGAAAAGAATTTGATATACGTAGTGTCGATAGACCAAACTCGCCGAACTTTGGAAAAGCGGCGAACTATGACTTGATTAAAAATTGGATAGATCTGCGTGCAAACACCGCGAATGGTAAGCCACCTGAGAATTAATGAGACTTAATTCATGTCAGCTCGACGACGGTCGAACTAGTGACGAATTATCGCGAGTAATGAAACGCTGCAGCAGTCAAGTTGGGTGGGCACGCAGTTGGTTGGTGCCCACCGTGACTTATCCTAATGAATAAAAAATTATCAAAAACGTTTGCACATAAATTCTCACTAGAAATCGACACGCAATATTTTTAGGGGAGATGGCGACATATCGCTATAGACAACTAATAGATATTTTCTGAATTACGTTCTCATATTTTTGGTGGGCGTACGAGCAGTGGCTTGTGGGCACAAATAACGTGCCCACCCTACCCGACTATATGCAAGTAAAAAGAAATTTTACGGGACACCATTTTTGGGCACGTGGCTATTGCGTTAGTACAGTCGGATTAGAAGAAGAGCGGATTCGAAAGCAAATACGGAATCAAGAAGTTGAAGATAACCGTCAAGAGCAGATGCGAATTAGAGGGATTTTAATAACCCCTTCTGGATGCTTTTATCATACCACCCGCTCTGCGGGTGGTTGTTGATTCCAGATTCGAGTTCCCCGCCTAAGCTTATTCCTAGGTAGGAAATTAGGGAGCAATAAATTCGTATATTTCGAATCCAGCGCTAGCGTCGGCCACGATAATGTAATTACCTTTTCTGGCTACTCCGGATGCAATTCCCGGTGTATTGTACATGCCTTTCTCTACCGGTACAGCCGGAACGCTGACGTCGATTACACGTAGGCCACCGTAACCACTCGCCACATAGGCGTATTTTCCGTCGATCAAGACGTCCCGGGCGATTCCCGGCAGTGCATCATACGAGCCCACCAATGTTGGTGCAGAGGGTACACTGATATTGATTATGAGTAGACTACTACTGCCTTCTCGGGGTATGTAATTATCAAATTCCGTGCGCTTAGTTAATACATAGGCGAGGTTACCTTTGAAAGCCACGCCCAGAACCCGTGCTCCCACGGTATCATACGACCCAACCGCTCTTGGCGTATTTGGCGCGCTAATATCAAAGATACCTAGACCTCCGTATCCGATTAAATAGGCGAGATTTTCGTTGATGGCGACTCTGCCGTGCTTGGTTTGGTTTAATATAGCAACTGCTGTGGATGCGATTCTGGAGGGTGCGCTCGGATTGCGAATATCTACTACAGAGAGATTAGGATAATCTGCGATATATACATATTCGCTATTAACACCTATGGCGACACCACTTGGGTTGTACATATACGGGTTAAAATTCCCAACCTCTGTCGGGTTGGCTGGATTATTTATATTGAATATGCGCAGTCCGCTCAGGCTACCACTTACCGCGTAAGCGTAGTCGTTTTTTGCGCCGATAGCGATATCAAATGCCCCCCGTGCACTAATCGCCCCGACCTCTACGAGCGAGGACGGAACACGGATATCAATTATGCGCACTCTGTCTATATTGAAGGCAAAGGCGTGATTTCCGCTAAGGACTACGTTATCGGACTGCGGCATATCAAGAGCCCCGATCTCTCCCAATGAGGTTGGGTTGATATCGATTATGCGTAAACCGCGGTCACCATCTGCTACATAGGCGTAACTATCGCTTATAGCTACACCACTTGCTGTCCCAGGTGTATCAATTACCTGGATCTCTGTCGGTGTGCTTGCTTTGCTGATATCGAATATACGAAGGCCTTGGCTACTATTCGCTACGTAGAGGCGGTTATCTTTGATAGCGAGGTCAAGAGCGGCTCCTGTATCTATAGTTCCGGTATCTACTGGTGAGGTTGGGTCACGGATATCGATTACGTGTACACCATTGTTATCTGCCACATAAGCGTAGAACTCTTTGACAGCTACGTCAAAGGCTAATGATATTGTATCGATCGCTCCGATTTCTTTAGGCGCGGTGGCTTTAACTATGTCGATTATGCGCAAAACGTTCTTACCGACCACATAAGCATAATTGCCTTTAATGGTCGTGCTCCCGCTTTGTTCCGGCATCGTAACCCGTCCAACCTCTATAGGTGCGGTAGGGTCGCGGATATCGATTATACGCAGGCCGTAATCTGTTACATAGGCGTAATTTCCACGAACGGTCACGCTCCCGTAAAAGGCGTTTTCTGTATCCACGCTAGTCTCTACCGGCGCAGTTGGATCACTGATGTTGATTATGCGAAGGCTGCTACCATCTGCCACATAGGCGTAATCACCACTGATGGCTACGTCGTAAGCTATCCCTGGCATATCAAGATAGGCTTTTTGTGACGGATTGGCAGGATCGGATATATCCACTATGGAGAAAATACTATCTGCCGCGATATAGGCATACTTGCCTTGGATAGCGACCTTCTTTGGATTACCGCCCACCAGTTCAGCGATAAGGTTGACATTCACAGCCCTTGGTACGGTGATGGTAGCCGTCCCAAAAAAATCAGCATTGTCTACATCGGTAGCCGTAACCGTAATATCTGCTGCGATTGCCTGCTGAGAAATGTGTAATAGACCTGTGATATCTATATATCCAATTGTTTTATCGTTAACCGACCAACGATAATTTCCAGACACAATTCCGCTCGCGGACATTAGCAACGTCGAGCCGACGGTGGCCGACGTGACGTTACCCGCGCCAGTGACTAAGATTTGTGGTTTTTTGACCCTTAGTGTCGTGATGGCGGTGCTATCACGAAACGATACAGTGATGACGGACTCGCCGACAAACCCGTATTTCGATTTCACTGTACCACGGGAGTCGGGAAAGCTAATACTGTCAGGGGTGTCAGTGGACCAGGTCGCTTGATCGGTGATGTCAATCGTTGTTTTATTGGAATATAGGCCTACTACCGAGTAGGTCGTCGAATCGCCTGATACGACGCTATCATTAGCGTTATTCGGGCTAATCGATATAAATTGCAACTCGGCATCACTAATAACTAACGTCGCTTTCCCGCCATGGCCTTCGCTATCCACGGCCGTGACCTCGACTTTACCGACTTGTAGACCGGTGAATTGACCCTCACTGGTGATGGTTGCCTTGGCCTCATCAGCGACCGACCATCGGTATGATCCCGTCCCGCCACGGGCCGTTAAGGGCATCATTAATCCCTTTATCGCGTTAAAATCAGTGCCAGTATTGGTGATAATAATTGTGTTCTTGTCTTTTTCCAGGGCTTGCTCGATGGATGAATCCCCGCACGCTAATAGACTAATTCCAAAAGCAAATGCGAAACTGTATTTTAATAATAATTTGTTAATTCGATCCCCAAACATCCTGTAATCCCCTTGTGTGTAATTCTACGATTTGCCTAGCCTCGGATTCTATGCCCTAATATTAAAATTCTTGGCTTATTCGCTTTTCCAACGGTAGTCAATATCGCTAAGTTGGCGATTATTTGTACTTAAATGTTGACAGCATGTATTATATCTCGGCTTAGGTCTAGGCTGCAATACCACCCCGCTGTATAATCGCCACTATCATAAATACCTATTTTCTGGAAACAATATTTTCCTCATCCCTGGTAGAATGGAAATATCAAAGACGAGATTGCTTTTATCTATCATGACACGGATTTACCTTTGAGAATTAAACGAATTTATATAATGTTGGCTGGGATATTTGCTATATTCCTGCCGGTCAAACTAGCATTAGCTATGGAAGACCCTCCATACCATCTAAGTAGATTGGGTATGATGTCTATCGGAGATAGCACCGCCAGCAAACAACAAGTCTTGGGTGTCGTGCTCGGGTTGCGAGTCGGTTTTGCCTACTACCTTGAGGCTGAACTTAATTTGCGTGTGGGTGGAGGAGAATACGACAGAGATGGTGAGCAAAGAAAGTACAAAATTTCTAACCTGGCCATTTACGGCGCATACCGATATGTCATGTGGCCAAATTATTATTTAAAATTAAAGGCGGGTTTGGCTTATACCCATACTGCGATTACTGGCAATGACCTAACAAATGAGGTCACTTCAAATAGCACCGGTGCTGCGGGTGGGGTGGGCCTGGGTATGGTTTTTTCTGCAAATAACCATCCTGTCATGCTCGAGTTGGAAGTAACCACGATTGATCAGGGTGATGCATTATTATATTCACTGGGTATTACCTATCCGTTCTAACTAGAAGTCGGACAGCCTCGGCCATCGGCGATGGCTTACCTAGTGCGCATCCAATAAACGTTCTATTTATCCAGTATCAGCGTTGTGTCGAATTCATTTTGTTTCTACGTCCCTACGTGGAAACGCAACCGTGGGTTGCAGCCTAGACAGTGGTATGGATTCCCACGGAGGACCGTGGGAACCAGGCATTAGCGCGCAGCGGGCGGCGCAAAGTCACTAACATAAGTGACAATTTCAATTATATCCTCGGCCGAAATTTCCGTCTCCAAAAACAGCATGGCTTCGATGCCGTTGGCAGGCGAGATGTTATCGGTTAGTAAGGTGACATCGACGATACCCACATTTACAAACATGTCAGTACCCAGACTACCGTCTGGCTGTATAACACCGATACCACTCGTATCATTAGCGTGACAATTTGCACAATACTGCCGATATAACCGGCCGCCGTTGTTTTCCATCACCGTAATATTGACGACTTCCGAGTCTTTTAATTTTGGCGCAGAGACATCGGAGACAATAAACTCGACCTGAAATACCGTACGGCCACCAGTGTTCCAAACCCAATCGGGTGTCCATTCGAACAGCCCTGTAGCCGAGTTGAATTCGGAATTCGTCCCTGGGTTATTACTGGTCGTATTATTTTGGAACGCATGATTGATACTAAAATTAACCTCAGTGCCTGCGGGATAGGTGGCGCTAAGTTGGATCTCGAGTGGTTCGCCTAGCACGAGAAATTTATCACCAATGGCGGTTAGCTCCGGTGTAGCAGGTTTGGTTCCTGGGCCTGCGGGTGCATCGTCACCACCGCCACAGGCGTTTAGTGTGAACAGAAAAATGATAGCTAAAATGGGATTGCGGGGGATTTTAATTTTCAATGATTTTTGCTCTCTAGAAATCCGATAGGTTTTCTATATAAATTTAACGATTAGTGGAAACCAAGAATACTACGTATGCATCGGCAAGGCACCTAATAGATGCGTTTTGGGTTGTAATTTAGCCAGTTTGATTGTTATAAGAACAGAAAAGTCCTTGGCTGCCTATACGAGCGTTGATAATAACTTGTAGGCAGGCATATGTTCGATCCCTTCTTTGCTAATAAAATCTTTTTTACCGTTCAAATGTACAATCGTCGCGCGCGTATTTGGATATTTGGATTTTAGATAATGTAGACCTTTTGTCACCGATGAATCTGATAGCTTGGCTTCAATGAAGTGAAGCGGTTGTCCATGCTCAACTATTACAAAATCCACCTCTCTATCATATTTATCGCGATAATAGCGAATATCGATATCGCGACCGTGGATATCTTGTTGGTAATATATCCACTTGAGTAAATGAACCGCAATAAAATTTTCAAATCGATTGCCTTCGGCAAACACGGCGTTCCAATCATAAAAGAAGACTTTTTGAAGTTTTTTTACGGCCTTTATTTTGGGGCCGCCAAAGGGTGATAAACGAAAAATTGCGTAGAGTCTTTCAAGTGCGTCCACCCATTTTCCGAGTGTTTTATTAGAAACTTGAATGTCTTCTGCCAGTGAGTTTATGGAGAGGGTGCCTCCTGCAAGGTCGGGAAGTCGGTTATACATAATTTCGATGGTTGCCAAGTCATTAAATTGTTCATTGCTAGCGATTTCCTCTCGAACGACTCGTTGCCGGTAGAAACGTGACCATCTATTTGCATGGGATTTACTACCCTTTAAAAAAGGTTCTGGAAATCCAGAGAGATTATATAGCGTCTTGACATCTTTCTGCGTAGACATCTCAAGCTCTGAGAACGTCAGTGGCATTAATCTCATAAAATAATAACGTCCCTGCAGACTATCGCCACCTTTTCTGAGAGTATCTAACGTAGCGCTGCCCGTGACGAGTATTTTTTGTGAATGACCCGTTTTATCATAAATGCCTTTTAGGTAATTTCGCCATTTTGCGTACTTATGAATTTCATCAAAGATCCACAAAGGCGCTTTTTTAAATTCTTTATAGAGAATACGAGTTCTATCCTCATCAATGTCCCAATTCATGTAATCAGCGGTCTTATACAGTGATTTTGCCAAGGTGGTTTTACCCACTTGCCTAGGGCCCGCAAGCAAAATCATTTTATAGTCGCTGAGATCGTTGCGCAGTTGTTTGCTTAAAGTTCGCTCCATAAATTGATCGTAGGACTATTTAGGATAGGTGTCAATAAAAGTCCGGAATATTTAGGATAGGGGGTTAAAAAAGGCTGGGTATGGTTGTTAACTGCCTAGATCTCGGACATACAAAATGTGTGTCAGAAAAAATTAACAAGTATCGTTCCTGGCTACTTCGCTATCGGTATAGCTATCGGGCTATGACGAATCCGCTAATAATTCCTCAAGTGCGTAGAGAGTTTTTTGTGGGAACCGTTCTATAGGGTAGTAACGGCCAATAATTTCGTAAGCCTGTTGATAGGAACGGATATCAAGGTTGCGTAGCAAATAGCGGATATCGTCTAGATCATGAAATTCTTCACCAATACGCATGGCAAGGCATTTCATTGCCAATAGATATTCGGCCTGTGCGCACATGATTTTCAAATGGCTTAATTCAAGATAATCGTCAAATTTGCCGGTGTTGGTCAAATAACCCTTAACGCTGTCGTTTAACCAGTTCTCCGCAACATTAATTTTGGTGGACACCCTGACTGCGGCCTGTCGGATTCGGTTCGCTGGTTTAAAGTAAGCATCCACATCATGGGTGGATTCTCTTGCAGCATAAACTAGGCACATCACCGCACCGCCAACCACATAAAGTTCGCCAGAAATATTTTCTGATACCAGCTCGTCATTCAATAACGTGAATAAACGCAGGATGTCCGTCCTGGACAGCGCGTCGTTCACAGGCGGTCGCCTACTGTTGAATCAATAAAAATATTACGGTTTCGAAACGGCGGCGGTGAGTGTATTAGTAAATGTCGTCGCAAGCTTTTCAGGTTGGAAGCAAACCGAGGCCGGTTTAATGGGCGAATGCCAGCAAGCCAATTGGGGGCTGCGACCCCATTTTTGTGCGCGGTGACTTCTATCATCGCGGCAATATAATTTGCCATGTACTCATCATCCGGCAGTGATGGTTTTTCCTGCAAGGCATCATCAAATTCGTCAGCGGTGAGCTGTGCCAGAAAATCATTCAGCGAGGCCAGTGGAAAACGTGTTGTTTGTGCACGATTTATCCTTACCACTAAGCTGTGAAACTTCTGCTGGCCGTCAGGCAGTAACCGGCTTAGCACCCAGTCCGACATGGGCAGGTTTGCACGTCGAGCAGCACGTTTTATGCGCGCCTTTTCCTTTGGGGACAGCCTGATTTGTAATTGTTCAGTTTTCTTCATTTTCATGATTAAAGTTTAGGTGTAACGCCTAATTATGTCAATACAATTGTATTGACATGTGGATCAAATCAAGAATCAAAGACCAGGCCATATTACTACTCAAGTTTCGGAGTTCAAGAGTTTAGCAATGCTCATCATAGGTGGATGCGCTTCGCTTATCCACCTTACATCGCCACATCGACGATCTCGTAGGGTGGATAAGTGAAACGCATCCACCAAATTGCAGAGTAGTACAGTATTAACGAGCCACTGAACTCCGAAACTTGAGTTAATAGGTGCAATAAAGCCAGTAAGTCCAGATGTAATGTAAGCGATGGAATTTGGAATATGCTGAGAGGCCTTGCTGATTAATGTTGTGGGGGGGGGGTGGGAGCAATCGCAGTTAGGTTTATAAGTTGATGCTAAGTTGTGTGCCCCGAAATTCAGACAAAAAAAACGGGCCATCTCTGGCCCGCTTTATTTACTTAGCTAGGGTTTGCATGGGGTCTACCAAAGGCCGGTCTCGCTGACAGGGCCGCCGCCGCTTATCGTATAGTTATAGCCATAACCCGCGCAGTCGTTAAACGTGAGGGTAGCTACGCTATCATCTGCTGCACTTGTAAAATTAAGTGTGCCGCTGCCAGGGTAGCCATTTTCACAGTTAAACGT
>JBGMRO010000071.1:0-6274 GCA_048061555.1 Thiohalomonadales bacterium
GAAAACACCCATTCTGATTATCGCTATACCGATTTTAAACACATGATCCAACATATCAGCGATACCATGAAATTTCAAGAGTCAAAATCACTCGCGGCGCACGTACAACACAGCTTGTATAACAATGTGAATCGATTAAACAACAATACTGCAGATCACGGTATTAAACCGGGCCCCTTTGTCGTCTTACTGGGTCTTGAGGCACCGAGCATCCTCACCGAGGTCGCTAATTTGTCGAATATAGCAGAAGAGAAACGCCTGAAATCAAATAGCTATCGTGATAAAATCGCCAAATTCCTCGAAAAAGGTATTGTAAACTACCTGAATAATAACACCGCGTACGCAGAATTAAGATAGCACCGACTCTGATTTCAGGAAAATGCTAAAAGGATTACCTGCCAATTCATCACCTACCAATAGACCTTCCATTTTTTAGATCTATTTTTCATTATTTTTATGTTGATACTGATATCATCGGGGGCGACGAATAGCTCATCATGCGCAGATTCGAGACCGGAAAGTTCGATACGAGCGGTCGTACGACTCGTTTTTTTATTGTGTTCTTTGTGAGTAATATCGACTGAATAGTCAGAATAATCAAACATTAATTCAGAAACGTATTTTCTATTCTTTGTCTTATAGACACTAATATTATCGAGAATCGCAATATTTCTTGTGTTTAAACCGTTCTCTAATTTGCTAAGTAGCCCTTGAATGACGGCAGTATCAATGCGGGCCTGTTTTTCTAGTTTGGCAAATTTTTTGAGAGTGGCTAGCCTTTTTTTGTCATAACCTATAGTTTTAAGTGTCAGCAGTGTTTTATTTGCTGTAGAAAAATTATTATTATCAATTTGCCGATAATAATTAGAAATATAATAGGTGATGATTCGATTTATACCTGCTTTAGCTTGACTATTGTTCTTATCTATTTTTAAAACAGATCTATATTTACCCAATGCATTCTTATCTTTCGGTCGACTAATTCGGTTGTTGATGAAATCTATTTTTGCAGTCTGTAGCAGTTTTAATATTTTTTTGTATTCGATCTCTACAGCAATAACTTTCGAATCATATTCGCTAACAATGCTTGAGTTTGGTTGCATCGATCGTAATACGCCGTAGGTACGGCGGGCATGAATGGCGCGTTTAGCGGTGACTTGCTTACGCAAAACTATGGACATTTTTGCGAAGATTTTTTCCTTGCGCAAGGTAGCCTTCTGATTATCGGGGTCTAGCTTTAATACTTTGTTATAATAATTGAGGGCATTTTCTATCTTAGGTCGGGTAAGGCGATTATTAGTATATAGTTCATCGGCTAGGACTAAATAGTGATTTGTTTGTGTGATCCTTAGTTTTTCCTTTTTCAGACTTTCGCTGAGATCATTCGCTAAGGTTGAATTTGGTATCGCTATTAATCTAATTTTTTTAATACTTTTTTGTGCATTTTTCCATTTCTGATTGCCAATATGCGCAATTACAATATCAGCATAACGTTGTTCAATTTCCTGCATTCCTTTAAGCGCTTTGGTATGTTTTGGTTGTAGTGTTAATATCTTTCTATAATAATATATCGCATTGTCATCCTTTGGAATGGAGTATCGTTGTAGTGCTATTGCTTGATCGGCGCGCGTGAATAAGTCGGAAATCAGTACTTTTCTGGCATTTTCGACCCGTAGTTGCTGATTCGGTTTTTTATCTACATTTTTGATTAATACGGCGGGTTTACGTTCAGAAATCCTGCTGGGCGAATTCAGGGTAGTCTGTATACTAGTCTGTGGTTCATTTGTAACCGGTACCTGTAGTATACCCGTTCTAGTTCTTGCGGCGATTAAGGGCGTTTTTTCATTTTCAGTGCTCGTAAAATTTTCTGGCATGCCCTTTTCTTGCATGATAATAGGCGCAGCTGCGTTTGCAAGCGCTGTAGATTTTGATCCAGTTATTGGTGTGCTCGTTAGACTAGTGCCTTCAAGAACAGTCGAACCCTTCTGCTCGCTCACATAATTGGTGATTATCAACATCGCTGGGATAATTAAAACGACTACGCTAAGTATGGCATTACTGGTAAGAGGGTGTTTTTTAAATTGCTTAGCGATAGATTTATTAAAATTAGATAAGGCCGCAAGCCGTTTATCATTTTTTTGATCTTGTTTTTCGTTGAGGTCCGATGAGCTCTGCGCCCCCTTGGATTGCGGAGACGCTGAGAATTTTCGCCGGAACAATTGCAACCCGCTAAGAACTCTATGGTTAATTTTAGATAATAGAGTGGCGTGTGCGTGGGTTTTCTCGCTTGTTTTGTTTGATGGAGGTACTTGTTGAATCGGTGGTAGGGTAGTCGAACTCATAGGGACCGTGACCGGATAATAGCCGGCTCGGGAGGACTGTGGATTTTTGCTAGACTCCTCTATCAATGTAGCAGCAGATTCATTACCAGATAATAATTTTGACCACTGTAAGGCGTCACTGGGACGTGAATCAATATTAAATGACAATGCATAATCAATTGCCAACAAAAAATTTTCGGTATAATCTGCGTTGGCCCTTTTGTGCAAAGGTATATAGGGATCAGGTCTGTGTTTTAACAGAGATGAGCCACGCAACAGTGCGTCCGCGGGTTTGTTACCGGTAATGCAATAGTATATCGTAGCACCGAGACTATAGATATCGGACCACGGACCCTGGTCATATTTAGACTGATGATATTGTTCATAAGGTGCAAATCCTGCCGTTACCAGAGTAGTCAGGACGTCGGCTTCGTTTCCGACAGTCTGACGCGCCGAACCAAAATCCAGTAAAACGGCGCTGGAGTCGGTTCGAATATAGATATTTGATGGTTTGATATCGCGATGTATGAAACCTAGCTTGTGTACCACGGCCAGGCCTTCTAAGACGGGGACAAAATATTTTAGTAATTGTTGTTCAGGTATGTGGCCACTGTCGGATTGAATCTTGGCTAAATCACTGCCTTCTTCGAATTCCATGATCATGTAGGCGGTGTCATTTTCTTCGATGACACTGAGCACCTTAATAATTCCATGATGATTGAATTTGGCTAAGGTGCGGGCTTCCAATAGAAAGTTATTGAGCCCCCAGGAAAACATCTCTTGTTGTTTTTCTGTGGTAGGTCTTACCTTTAGATTTTTTTCACGAGTGGCATATTCGCGTGGTAAATATTCTTTTATCGCAACTTTGCGATTGAGATATTTATCTTGAGCGAGATAGGTAATTCCATAGCTTCCACGACCGATGACTTTCTGAATCTTGTAGGCATGTAGACTATAACCTGCTGGCAATACTTGCCGAACTTCGTTGGAAACGACCATATTCAATACTTTCTAACCTTATGAAAAATATCAGGGTCGCTATAATACCAGGGGTTTGTAATGTCCATATTTGTCTTTGATTATTATCCAGGTTTTTTTAGATCCGTATCTAATAATGCCTGGACTGCCGGATGATAATTTAATTATTCGCCAGTTTACCACTGAATTTGCTAAATGGGGGTATCTTGATCAGTAATTATTGCCGCCACTACACCGCCCACAGTGACACTGCGGAACCCGGTTTAGCGCCATTTAGGGATGTAAATTGAATGAAAACCTATTGTGTACAAATATCTTAATAACACAAGTTTCGGAGTTCAAGAGTTTAACAATGTTGATCATTGGTGGATAAGCGAAGCGCATCCACCCGATTGCAGAATAGTATGGTATTAACGAGCCACTGAACTCCGAAACTTGAGTTAATAGCAGTATAAAAATTATTGTTAAGCATTATCGTATGAATTTCTTTAAATTCGTAAAAACGCTAGACTAGTGTAAATTAACATAACGTATCAATATCTGAATGAATAAAAGTAATAAAAAACAGTCTTTTGCATCAATAAAGCAGCAAACTAGTCGAGGGTTGTTGCGACAGTATCTGTTGCAACTTGGGTTGGCGGAGGACCACCCTTTTATGACAAAAGACTTTGGCAAAATACAGAAATTGTTGCAGCATTGTCAGTCCGAAGCGCGTGGCCCCAATGCCAGCGAAAAGTCGATTAAACGGTTGGAAGATGCGTTAAATCGATCAAATTCCATTTTTAATTTGCGCCTATCCTCTTGTCCTCAACCGACCTATGCCGCCATCTTGCCCATCAGCGATAGAGTCACAGAAATTCGGGATGCGATTATTGCCCATCCTGTCGTAGTGGTCGCTGGTGATACGGGCTCGGGCAAGTCTACACAATTACCTAAAATTTGCCTGCAGGCAGGGCGAGGAATCAAGGGTTATATCGGTCATACTCAGCCTCGGAGAATCGCCGCGCGTAGCATCGCAGAGAGGATAAGTGAGGAATTGCAGACAGAGTTAGGCGGTGTCGTAGGATATAAGGTTAGATTTTCTGATCAGACTCGCCCGGAATCTTTAATAAAGTTAATGACCGATGGAATTTTATTGGCCGAACTTCAGCGCGATCGATACCTTGCAGAGTACGATACCATCATTATCGATGAAGCGCACGAGCGCTCACTCAACATCGATTTTTTATTGGGGTATTTAAGTAAGCTGGTAGACATTCGTTCAGACTTAAAAATTATTATTACCTCAGCGACTATCGATACTGAGAAGTTTGCGAAACATTTTAATGATGCACCCATTATATCCGTAGAAGGCCGTACGTATCCTGTCGAAGTTCGCTATAGCGAGTTAAAGACAGACGACAAAGAGGATGTATCGCATGTGGTGCGGCGCACAGTAGAATCGATTGTAAAAACCCAGGAAAAGGGCGATATATTGGTGTTTTTGAGTGGCGAGGCCGAAATCAAACGATGTGCAGATGTCATCAATAAACGACAAATATCTAATACGTTAGTATTACCGCTATATTCGCGCTTAGCGTACCAATCACAATACGCGATCTTCAAGGCTACAGCGCAGAGAAAGGTCATACTAGCCACCAACATTGCCGAGACTTCTCTAACGATACCCGGTATAAAATATGTCATCGATCCGGGGTATGCGCGCATAAGTCGCTACAACTTTAGACGCAAGGTGCAGCGTCTTCCTATTGAAAAAATATCTCAAGCCAGTGCGAATCAACGTAAGGGTCGCTGCGGACGAGTTAGCAATGGCGTTTGTTATCGACTATATTCACAAGACGATTTTGAACAACGAGAAGAGTTTACCGACCCCGAAATTAGACGCACAAATTTGGCGGCGGTAATTCTACAGCTCGAGGCTTCGCGGCTTGGAGACGTTCGTACCTTTCCGTTTATCGATCCACCAGAGCCTCATTTTATCAACGATGGTTACAAGTTGTTGTTTGAGTTGGCGGCGGTGGACGAATCGCATAAACTAACGTCTGTGGGTAGACAGCTGGCCCGCTATCCTGTGGACCCCCGTTTGGCGAAAATGCTGTTGGCCGCAGGCCAGGAAGATTGTCTATACGAAATAGTGGTTATTGTGAGTGCCTTGAGCATCCAAGATATTCGCGAAACGTCAATAGACAAGGTAAATAAAGCAGAATTGGCCCATCAGGTATTTAGTGATAAAAACTCTGATTTTCTCTTCTATCTCAACGTATGGCAAGCCATAAAGTCGTTCAAGATGGGTGACTTGCGACGATTTTGCAAGCAACATTATTTTTCATTTTTACGCATGATCGAATGGCGAGATATCGTTAAGCAGCTGCATAGTGTGATCAAAGAAATGAGTATTAGTGTAAAACCTCGCGAAGAATTGGCTTCGTATAATCAGATTCATCGCGCGATTTTACCCGGATTGATTACACTGATTGGCCTTAAGAATGATGATGGCAGTTACAAGGCACCGCGCAATAGCAATTTTTTAATTAGTCATCGATCATGTATGCACAAAAAACGCACCACCTGGATTATGGCAGAGAGTCTTGTACATACACGTAAACTCTATGCCAACAACGTTGCTAAGATCTATCCTAAATGGATAGAACAGATGGCGGCTCACCTAATCAAAAAATCTTACTATGACATTGATTGGGACGACAAACGAGGTAGAGTAATCGCATATGAAAGTACCGAGCTTTACGGTCTAACGATACAGGCGCGCAGGCGTGTTGATTACGGTAAACAGGATGCGATTGCATCACGCCCTATTTTTATCCAAAAGGCATTAGTTGAACGGCAACTCAAGGCACCGCTCGATTTTATAAAGTTCAATAACTCGTTATTGCAGAGATTTGAGATCCTCGAGGAGAAATTTCGGACCAGGAATATTGTGGTCAGTGATGCTCGACTACTCGAGCTTTATCAACAGA
>JBGMRO010000071.1:6374-11409 GCA_048061555.1 Thiohalomonadales bacterium
CGGACCAGGAATATTGTGGTCAGTGATGCTCGACTACTCGAGCTTTATCAACAGACGCTACCTGAATCGGTTTGCAGTGAAGAAACCTTGGTTATGTGGCTGAATTCGGACCCACAACACAGCGACAAACTCAAATTTCAAGAGCAAGATGTTTGTCATGCGGACCTCGCTGCGTTAGATCTAACAGATTTTCCTGATCAATTGCAATTTCAAGGGGCCGCAGAGGGATATTCGCTCAAATTACATTATGTGTTTGAACCAGGCCAAGAAGACGACGGTATATCCGTGGATGTACCCATTTTTTTATTAGACAAGTTACAAGAACAAGACCTCGATTGTCTGGTGCCAGGTTTGCTAAAAGAAAAACTCGTCGCCATGATAAAATCCTTACCTAAATCGATTCGTACTTCTTTTATTCCAGCGATCAATACCGTCGAAAAATGTCTACCCTTTATCACACCAGGTAAGCGCTTACTGCTAGAACAATTTTCGGAAATTCTAAAGCAACAGACAGGTAAGCGCATAACGGCGAATGATTGGAATCTAGAAAAATTACCCAATTATTTACGTATGAATATAAAGGTATGTAATACTGCAGGTCAGCTACTGAAATCAGGCCGAGAACTTTCGTTATTGAAATATTTACTCGATTCCGACATTGCACAAGTGGATACAGAAGCCCCTAAGAATAGCTTAGAACGTGAAGGCATTCGTGAATGGGATTTCAGCGATCTTCCTAGCAAAGTCCATGTGAATATCAATAATTTTAGTTTGGAAAAATATCCCGCTATTATCGATCAAACCGATAGTGTGTCGATCAAGTTGTTCAGTGACATCAATCAAGCTAAGCTTGCGAGTCGGGCAGGGTTGCGACGCTTGTTTATGTTGTCGCAGGCCAAGAAAGTAACCTACATGCGCCGCAATATGCCCGATCTGGAAAAAATGGCCTTGTTATATACTAGTCTAGGCTCGGCCACTGGGTTAAAACAATATTTAGAAACTTTGATTATTGATACGGCCTTTTTTGATGGTGTGAGTGTCGCTGAATTACGCAATAAGGAGCAATTCGATAGGCAGGTAGAAAAGGCCGAGAAGTCGTTATTATTAGTCATGAATGAGGTCGGAAAATTGATTCATGATATTCTTGATCAACGTCTCGTCGTCAAAAAACAAATCGAATTACTAGATATTAAAAATAATATTATCTATGCGGATTTATTGGCTCAAATAGATCGCTTGTTTGCAGAATCTTTTATTATTAGTACACCTCATTATTGGTTACAGCGATATCCGGTTTACATAAGTGCCATGTCAAAACGCCTTGACAATTATAAAAAATCACCGGCCGCCGATGAGGATCGACAGCGCCAGATTGAGAGCTATGACGCCCAATATGTTAAGTTTATCGATTCCAGCAAAGAATCAACTAATACTTCACCATCTAAATTAATAGACCGTTACCGTTGGATGTTAGAAGAGTTTCGAATATCCTTGTTTGCGCAAGGTATGCGAACTATAGAACCGGTTTCACGACAGCGCCTTGATCGTTTGATCAGTGATATAAATTGCAGTTCTAAATAGGTTTCAGTGTTTGCGGCATCCGGGTTTACCCCAGGATTGCAAAAATACAGCGTTTTGAACGAGCTAAAGAAGTGGTGTAGTGACCTTGATTTGAGACCGTCGGCGACATGGATGTCGCCGTTTAGCGTACAGGGATGTATTTACAGCGGGCCCCAAATCAAGGTCACTTCACCGCTTCCCGACAATAACGCACACTTTATAACGAAAATTAACCTGTTTATGGATCTCACCATTAGTGCATTCCAGAAGGAATCATTTAATGACAGTTATACTCGGTTTGTGTAGAGTGATTCTCATTTATCGCTCATAGTTTATGCGATAGCAAGATTTACACTCAGTAAGGCAATCGCAAGGCATCGCATAAAAAATGTACGTAGGTCGACGCCGATTGAAAGCGATCAACAATATACGCAGTAAAACGCGCAGAACATACCGTTTTGTCCGTAATATTGCAAAAGGCGATAAAATCTTTGCGTTTTAAATCATCAATTAATGGATGGTTTTTGTCGTATCCCCGTGGTGGATTCGTGAGTGATTCACCGGAGAGTTCAAATCGTTTTCTAAACAACTTATCTTGGCTCGCAGATAGCCAGGCCTTTTCATTATCGATAATGAAGTCACGGATCTTACCCAGGCTCGGTGAGTCGGGTCGCCAGATTCCCACACCCAGAAAACAGTTACCCGCCTCGATATGCACATAAAAACCAGGGGCATGGACGTCCTTACCCATTTGGTGTCTAAATTGTATGCCTATATTGGTTTTATATGGGTTGCTGCCGTCTTTGCTAAAGCGCATATCCTTATGAATTCGCATTAGCGATCCGCCCACTTTCTTAGCTGAGGCCAGAAAGTGGGGGGAAATCATCACTAACTCATCACTGAAATCGCCAATGAATTTAAGCGCCGGCGAACGGATCGCATCTTCATACTGTTGTTTGTGGTCCGTAAACCATGCTCGATTATTGTTTTTTGTCAGCGTCGACAAAAAATCGAAACTCGCAGGTGTGAAGTAGCGTTCCGCCATACTGACTAGCCTTGCTCAAGATAGGTAATGATGGCGAATACCGCGCCCTGTGGATCGGCTAATACCGCAAAGCGTCCTATTTTTGGAATGTCGGTGGCTTCGACCAATATTTTTCCGCCTAATTCCGCTGCTTGTTTGCTACGTTTATCGACATC
Source organism: Thiohalomonadales bacterium (assembly GCA_048061555.1). Lineage (GTDB taxonomy): Bacteria > Pseudomonadota > Gammaproteobacteria > SZUA-152 > SZUA-152 > JBGMRO01. The sequence goes on from JBGMRO010000071.1 coordinate 9,135, forward strand.
GTCCACAGTGACATAACCACCCCAGCTATTTGGCATTTTCTCTGCTTCTGGCGGTTTCGCCATAATACCGGCGACCGGGGTGTCGCCGATTTTTGCCATGGTGTATTCTGTTCCTGAGTCATTCATATCGGTAAGCGCCCATCCAAATAACTCACCGTAAAAGGCCTTGGCGGCGGGTACATCAGTCGTCATCAGTTCGTTCCAACTATACACACCGTGCGTCTTCATGGGGTCAATACTCATAATTCTACTCTCCTTAGTGATCTACTAAAACTAAAACCGCAGTTTAACAAAGTGCTACTGACAGCATTATGTCAGTAGCGTTTACAAAAAGGAATATATTTTGAATTATTATAGGCGGATCAATTCGCTCAGCTACCGAAGAAACAATCTACATACGTTATAATCATTCGATTGCGAGCTACTATAAGGCTAATTTGCGTGTTAATCTGGCAAAAAGCAATTCGAGTGCACGAGATTATGGCATTAGAATTAGAAGTCGGGAGCCCAATGATCTCGTTTTATTGTATTTGGACCAGTGAGGAGTAGCATGAAAGCTAGATACTTGTTCTTATTTTTATTTTCTATCGCAATGTTTTTCTATAACGTTGCTGCATCTGCCGAGGGTATTTCGGTTACTCCGTTTATTGGTTATCAGTATGGCGGCAGTGCGACCGCAGACGAGGGTGAAGTGAAATTCGCAGATGGTGAGAATAAAGGTCTCTCAATAGAGTTCCGAAATACGTCACTAACGATGATACAGCTATTATATATCACACAGGATTCAACGGTAACACTACAAAATAATGTCGCTGGCGAAGCAAACGGGTTATTTGATTTGCGCACAGAGTATTATCACCTTGGTGGTATCAAAGAAATAGTCAACGGTAACGCTAAAACATTTGTATCGGGCTCATTCGGCGCTACATATTTCAAACCCAACGATTCCCGTTTCAGCGATGAAACACTATTTTCCATAAGTCTGGGATTTGGTGCAGATCTGGCGTTCACAAAGAGATTTTCCCTTATATTGCAAGGGCGAGCATTGTTACCATTTCAATCCGGATCGGGTGGTCTATTTTGCGTAGGTGGAGTTTGTAAGGTCCACATGCAAGGTTCCACCTCGCTGATTCAATACGATTTGACCGCGGGTTTGCGTTTTACGTTTGGTTAATAGCTAGCATAATTAGTTGTTGCAAAAAGTGTAACGGTCAGTAAGGGCCGCTTCCCTGAATCAGCTAAACACATTGAAGATGCTGTGGCCTCCGGAAAACCTAATACCCTGACAGTAAATCGAGCCAGAGCATCTGCAAATGGTACTGGCAATACCAGAGTACATGCGATAATTTACTAAATCTGCGCATGCTGTTTTCTCCTAACTTGTGTCGTGGCAACAATGCAAGTTAGGATGCATGAGCAGTCTTCGGTTTTAAAGGCCAGAGCCTTCAAATCTACACCACGTCCTCAGGACGTGGATTTAATGTCTATTAAAGATCTGCCGGATGGTGATCAAATCAAGTTTAATGTTGTGGACTGACTTAATTTGTCTTTTAGCAGCGAATAGACAAACCCCGCATTGCGGGGCTTTATTATTTAGTATCCCAAGGCATTGTTTTAAGCAAATTAAGATTCCGGCTGCCGTGGACAACGGTCAGGATATCCACCTGCTCAGTTTTAACGAGATAAATAATCCGGTAGTCTTTGTAGAGTAGTTCCCGCACATCCTGGCGCTCAGCTTCCGGGACTTGTCGTCCCATCTTGGGTTGCTCAACTAAGGGTTCGGCGGCATCAAAGAGACGCTCAATAAAACGGTAAGCGTTTTCCGGTGAATCCTCGGCGATGTAATCCCGAATAGCGACCATGTCATCCAACGCGGGTTCAGTCCACTCAACCCGCATTGCCGCTTAACAACCGTTGCTTGGCTTTCTCATGTGGAACAGTGCGGCCTTCGTCAGAGGCTTTTAGTCCTTCCTCAATTTTTTGCTTCACATACAGCTCATACAAAATCTCATCCCATGTTGCATCATTGGAAATGTGCTCAATGAGTTGCTTAGCTGCTTCTTTGGGTGTTGCCATAAGTCACCTTTGATGAAAAAAGAATGATAAAAATACAGTTATCATTGTTGGTAATCTAGACGTCTCGTTATTTAGTCGTTGATTTCTGTCCTTTCACCGAATCCCAGCGACTGGATTGGTATTTAATAATTAGCCCTTCCAACACTTCCTTGATAACGTTTTTTTCTTCCGGCGCCAGTTGCGAGACGGCTTCGAACTG
>JBGMRO010000072.1:0-2453 GCA_048061555.1 Thiohalomonadales bacterium
ACAAGATAGCTGCAGAAAATAATTGTCGCATTATCAAAACGGCGCAACACAAAGAGGACTCGCCTGTCCGCATGGAAACTGAACATGTCATCACGACTTGGTGCACGACATCAGCGCCTGGTGAAAAAAAGTCCGTGTTCCACATTCTAATTGCGGTTAAGCGTTCACAACACAACTGGGCAGACTGTCCCGGCCTGATCCCCATTGCAGCGACACATACCCCACCGTTCTTAGGTATTAGCAAGGCATTGCTGAATGGAAAAATGGAAAACCTTGATAAATTTATTTATTTGAGCAGTATTCTAGACAATGCACCGTCAAGTAGCGAAGGGCCGGGCCCTAAGTCTGAGATCGCGGATGGAGATGGTCTGAATATTGGCCATTGGGACGCCATGCAAACCCTGTACTGTTATAATGATAAATGGTTAATAAGTGAGTTCCATTGATCTGTAAAATTCGAAACGTGAGTATAGTTTGCGAACAATGCAACGACAGCAGGACGATATAATCGTTTGGCATATGTCATTCATGATTTTTGGGCTTGCCTTAGCAGGGCTTTATTGGAAAATGAAAATTCAAATAACCATCAGTAAAATACCATTTAGATAAAAACATGACTATTCTCTGGCGCCCGACCGGGCAATACTAGAAAATTTATTTTAAACAGAAATTCTAAACTCAATCTCACAAATCGAAAAATTTGCTATCTTTTGGTTACTTATTTTGCAGACTTTGCCAACAAGTGCTATAATTCACCATCGAAACATTCAGCATAACTATATGTTTAATACAAAGATAAAATTTAGATTTAGCTGCTTGATAATATTAGCGCTCCTGCTTTCCACACCACAATTTTCCTTCGCGATACCAGTTAGTCACAATAGTGACTCTTCGAATGGCTCAAAAAATATTAGTAGCCCGGTTACTAATACCGGCGATTCGGATTTTGGTATAGTTTCCACCTTTCACAGCGCTATAACCCACAATGCTCTGCATCTGAATCAGGATACCCATCAAAAAAATACTCACCACCTATGTAATAATCATTCGATGCAACAAGACATGAATAGTGATTGTGGACAGTGCGGATATTGCGCACATTGTCTCGGTGCAGTATTTTTTGGAATTAATACTATGCCTTCGCCTACTTCACAAATTATTGCGCAGCCCAACAATCTTTATTTTAGCCTAATAACCCCCCCACACATCAAGCCACCACGGCACCACCGATATTTCCATTCGGTTATCTAACCCAGTATTTATATGCGAGTTTCGCTTTTGCGCGCTCTAACATGAACTATTTAGGAGTTTTCAATGAGTAAAAAAAGTCCACCGACGGCGGGAGCCGGTGCGAGTGATTTATCCGAAGATCCAAAAAACAAGAAGTCCCAAGATCAAACCCAGTTGACTCGCCGTAATTTCCTACGTACAGCCGCCGCCGTTACCGGGGGTACCGCTTTAGCTGCAAGCAGCATGTCAGCCACTGCCGCTGAAATGAAACATTCGGCTATGGATGGTCTAGGCATGTCAAAGAACCCGACTAGCGGCCAAGCTGGCCACAAGATGAATAGCTATGGCTCCATGATGTTTATGAAAGAACACAAAATGAGACCGGGCCAAGTCATAGAGCCACCGGGTTCACCCTCACCCACGGAAGTCGACTATAAAGTTTTTGATATAGATGTACAAATCGTCGTGCATGAAATTCTGCCTGGCATAAAAATACATATGTTCGCGTTTAACGGACAGGTACCAGGGCCGGAATTTCATGTCACCGAAGGTGATTGGGTGCAAATTAACTTTACTAATCGCACGGAGGAAATGCACACGATTCACTGGCACGGAATAGTCCTACCTTATACCATGGATGGTGTACCCATGGTGACACAGGATCCAGTGCATCCCGGTGATACATTTATCTATCGATTTCAGGCCAAACCATCCGGTACGCGTTGGTATCATTGCCATTGGAGCACCCCACTACATGCCGCTACGTCTATGCACGGTGCATTTATCGTGCATCGCAAGAATGAGCCATTAAAAAAACGCTTCCCTTATAGTCGCGACTACACCATGGTGCTGGAGTCCTGGGATATAGACTTTGCCCGTGAAGAAATGAACGGTCTACTAGAAGGCATGAAAGAAGTTAATCTATTAATGGAACAGGGCCTACTGGACTATAAGACACATGGGTTTTTCAAGGACTATGCCGAGTTCAAGGAATCCGTAAATTCTGGTGAATACATCGCACCGTATTTACAAAGTCGCTCCAGTGGAGTCGACATTAAACCCAACTTCTTCGCTATTAATGGTAAGTCATACCCGGCCACAAAACGCATCGGTATTCGCCAAGGCGAATGGATTCGGGTTCGTTTCATTAATGCATCGGGACTGTCACATCATATGCACCTGCATGGTCACGATTTCTGGTGGGTGGCGCAAGACGGTAACGA